>JBMOFW010000355.1:0-1540 GCA_049318685.1 Flavobacteriales bacterium | reverse complement strand
TAGTTGTTGATTAGGTCCTTTAAGGTTTTGGTTTAGTAGTACAAAGCGGCCCCCATTTGGGGGCCGCTGTTTTTTAATTATACGTCTTGTTGATACGTCATAAACAGTTTGTCGATCTCTTCTAATGTGGTTGGTTGGCCTTCAAACTCCCATTTATTATTGGTGCTTGTGACTATTCCGGATTTTTTTTCAAATAACATTCCCTCTTTCGAATTGGCGACCATGATGACTTCGATTTCGAGATCTTCTTGCAATGTGGTGCCCGCCGAAACAGATTGAAAAAGTGATCTGTTCGAGTTCAAGATGAGGACCGAGTTGATATTTTTAACATATACAAAAAATTGTGCACCTTCAATTTCACGAGTGCAGTAGAATTGAGTTGGAACTTGAGTGTTGATTTTTAAATATCGATCGCAATTGATGAAACCGGTTCCTTTTAGCATAAAACTGGACTGAATCCGAGCATTGGCGTTGAGAAAATCGGCCGATCTTTTTTGCTTTTCGTCGAATAGCTTTTTCTCTTCTTTGGTCAATGGCTTCATTTGTTTGGCCAGTGCAATGGAGTCTTCTTTGATTTTTATTTGGATCATGCGGTCCAATTCCGCGAGGTTCATAATCTCTATTTGCTTTGTTTCTTCATCCCATTTTTTCAATTTTTCTATGTCGTCCAAGGTGCGATCCTTATCCATTTTTTGACGAATCCGATTGAACTCTTTTCTGTTGCGCGCGTTCACTGCGATACTAAGCCATCCCGTGCGCTTATCATATATAGACACAATTGATCCTTGATCCGCATAAATGAAATTTCCACGAGTCCCACAGATGGTGCTAATCGAAGCTACTTTGTTTTCGGCTGGTGTTTCACTCCAGTTCATAACGCCGTTTTCTACTACACCATAGAAAAGCTGCATGCCTTCTTGTTTTTCCGCTTCATTTTTGAATGAAATCTTCGGACTATTCTCCCCTGAAATTTTCAATTCGCGATCGTTTTCATCAAAGGCTTTAACCTCTATCATGCCTCCGCTTTCAAGAATTTTGTCGCCACACATGGTAGAGATTTTGTTTTTTAAACATGTCGCAACGCTGTAGTATTCGCGGATTTCAACACGAACTTGTAACGCTTCGCTACCGTCCTCATGGATGAATCCATTTTTAGGGACAATGACTTTAGTACCTTCTTTCCCTTTCACAACGTGGTTTTCAGCAGGGTCGATGAACTGCACTTGAGGAGCTGTAGTGGAAATATTTTCAGCCCATTTTTCATCGATGTCTTCGAGTAGCAATACTTCAACCCGTCGATTCTGAGCCATACATACTTCATTGTTTTCTTGACATAGTGGCCACGACTCTCCAAAGTCTTTGTACGTTATATCAGAGAATCCTTGCATTTTCAATAGGGTGTAGACCGCTCGATTGCGGCGCGCCGACAAATCCATATTGTATTTGCTGTCGGCATCTTCATCGGTGTGCCCTCGCAAAATGATGGGTTCATCTTTGAAGTGGTAATGCGAAAGTGCCCAGTTTTCGAGGTTTTGTTTTT
>JBMOFW010000354.1:0-1542 GCA_049318685.1 Flavobacteriales bacterium | reverse complement strand
TCGATATATAATCGTGGAAACAGGTACATCCTTTCGCTACTAAGCGTTGTTCGAGGATGTCATGAACACTATCGAGAAAGAGCACTTTCATCAGATATGCGATAGAATATAATGGCCGATGGAAAAATAGATGATCAGCCCAAAGATATCGTTGAGGGTCGTGACGAACGGTCCGGTAGCCAATGCCGGATCAATTTTAAATTTATTCAACGTCATTGGAATCCATGTCCCGAAAAAGCTTGCAAAAATGATTACGCTAAAGAGCGCAATACTTGCCGTCAGGCTGAGGTGATAATCGATTTGGAAGAGCATGCTCACTCCAAAAATGATAATGGAGCAAATCAAGCCATTGAGCATACCTACGCCCAATTCCTTGGTCAGTTTTTGTCCCAATGTTTCATCCAATGCACTTTGATTGGCCAATGCCTTTACCACAAGTGCGGCAGATTGTACCCCAACGTTTCCGCCCATTGCCGCGATGAGTGGCATGAACACCGCCATTTGTGGATTTTCGGTGATATCAAATACACCAATAATATTTGCGGAAATCATTCCTCCGGCCATTCCGATGAGGAGCCAAGGCAAACGTGCTCGGGTAAGCGTCATCACAGAGTCGCCCGATTCAACGTCTTCCGAAATACCACTGGCCATTTGGTAGTCTTTGTCTGCTTCTTCTTGCATCACGTCTACTACGTCATCAATGGTGATGCGACCAAGTAAAATGCCCATTTCATTGACCACGGGCAATACCACCAGGTCATATTTTTGCATGATTTTAGAAACCTCATCAGCCGGTGTAGAGTCCAATACAGTTCTTACTTTTCCACCCTTGACTAACTCACCGATGGTTGTCCGCATACTTGCACTGGCAAAAATCATTGATTTTACACTAAGTGTTCCAATCAATACATCTTTGTCATTGACCACGTAAATCGTGTATATGTGTTCTATATCTTCGGCTTGCTTGCGCATTTCGCGAATTGCTTGAGCGACCGTCCAATTTTGATTCACGGCGACCAATTCTTTCCCCATGAGCGCACCGGCAGTGCCTTCCTCATAGGTCAAAAGATCAATGATATCGCTGGCTTGTTCCTCATCTTCGAGGAGGGCAATAACTTCTTCTTGTTTTTCTTCAGAAAGCTCAGACAACACGTCTGCCGCGTCGTCAGAGTCAATATTTTCGATCAAATCTTCCGCAATCTCGCGGCTTGTAAGGCTTGCCAAAAGGCCTTCACGCACATCTTCGTCCAACTCGAGCATAACCTCGGCGGCGAATTCTTCATCTAAAATGCGGTATAAATAGACAGCTTCATCCCGACGCAGCTCGTTGAAGAGTTCAGCGATATCTGCGTGGTGCAGATCTTTTGTTACATCGTGAAGCGCGGTGTCCTTGCCATCAGCAATCCACTCACGAATCTCCGAGAGAAGCTCTTTGGTAAGATTCCATTGCATAAGGGAACAGGACTATTCATTGTTTGAATTCGATTGTCGCCGCAAAGGTAGGGCAAGCCGAAGGTAAATTGTTCCCTTAAAGAAGTGAAA
>JBMOFW010000353.1:0-1572 GCA_049318685.1 Flavobacteriales bacterium | reverse complement strand
TTCAGAAAGGGAAATCACAGCATTATTCACTAGCTTTACAAGCAAATACATTTTATGAAAAGGGTTGTAGTTACCGGTGGCGCCGGATTTATTGGCTCTCACCTCGTAGATGAATTACTCCGTCAAGGACATCACGTATTGGCTATTGATAATTTGATCAATGGGCACTTAGACAATCTAAGTGAGGCCATGGAAAACGAACGCTTCAATTTTCATGAGGCAGATATTCTAGAGCCATCAGCTATGATCCAATTGTTTGATGGCGTAGACGTCGTTTTTCATTTGGCTTGCCTTGGGGTGCGCCATTCGATTCATAGTCCATTTGAAAACCATTTGGTCAATGCCGAGGGTTCATTGAATGTGCTCGAAGCAGCTCGTGTCAATAACGCAAAAAAATTCTTCTACATTTCTACTTCTGAAATTTATGGAGATATTAAGCAATTTCCAATCAACGAACAAGGTGTCCCGCTTCCAAAAACCGTTTATGGTTCAAGCAAACTTGCCGGTGAAAATTATGCCTACTCATACTTCAAATGTTACGGCCTTGATGTGACCATCACACGAATTTTTAATAACTATGGTCCACGTGCACACTACGAAGGAGATGCCGGAGAAATTATTCCAAGAAGTATCGTTCAAATGCTTTATGGCAATCCTCCTGTAATTTTCGGTGACGGCTCTGTAACACGCGATTTCTTTTTCGTAAAAGATACTGCGCGTGCCCTATGTCAATTGATGAACATGGAAAACCTTACCGGTGAAATTATTAATATCGGAACCGGTGTTGAAATCACGATGAAAGAGTTGATGAATCAACTGATTGATGCGATGGGGTTGACGGGGAAAATGCAAATTGATTTTCAAGAAGACAGACCAGCTGACGTCCCGCGTCTTTGGGTGGATCCTACCAAGTTCAATCAGCTGACGGGATTTGCACCTTCCAAATCGTTTAAAGAAGGATTGATTGAAACAATTGCTTACTATACTGCATTGATGAATTCTCGTGATATGTTATCCGAAATTCAAATGAAAAATTGGGAAAAATGATGAATGAGGTGATAATGAAAATTCCGGTAGCCAAACCATATTTAGGAAAGGAAGAAGCCCAATTGGCTTACGATACCATCTTGACCAACTGGGTGACTCAGGGACCAAGAGTGGCAGAATTTGAAGAAAAATTTGCGGCCTATGTAGGTTCAAAATACGCTGTTGCTGTGAGCAATTGCACTACAGGTCTTCATCTCGCCATGATCGTCTCCGGCATCTCAGCAGGGGATGAAGTGATTTGTCCTTCGATGAGTTACATCGCCACAGCAAACTCAATCATGTATGTGGGAGCGAAGCCGGTTTTCGCTGAAGTGAATCCCGTCACGTACAACATCGATGTAGCAGATGTCGAAAAGAAAATTTCATCGAAAACGAAGGCCATTTTAATCGTGCATCAAATTGGAATGCCTGCGGATATAGATGCATTCAAAGCACTTTGTCAAAAGCACAATCTCATATTAATTGAAGATGCAGCATGCGCTGCGGGATCATCCTATAAAGGAAATAAAATTGGATCGCATTCAG
>JBMOFW010000352.1:0-1586 GCA_049318685.1 Flavobacteriales bacterium | reverse complement strand
CATACCCGGCACTTGATCTTAAATAAGGTGACCAATGAGCATCTGTTGAAAGATATTCAGTTTTCATTCATCGAGTTGCCCAAGTTCACGGTACAAATGCACGAATTGGATACGCCAATTGACAAGTGGACTTATTTCATCAAGCACTCGGAAGAACTGCACGTCATACCTGATTTTGCCAACGAAGATGAAGGTTTGAAAACTGCTTTTATGGAAGCAGACAAGTATCAGTGGAGCAAAGAGGAATTAAAGGCTTATGATAATGTGGGCATTAAGGAGCAAGATGAGCGGGGAGAAAAAGAAATTATCGCTCAAAAAGCAGAAAAAAAAGGAAAAATGGATGTGGCTAAGAAAATGAAAGACAGGGGAATGCCCAATAAAGATATTTCAGATTTGACAGGTTTAACGGAAGACGAAATTGATATGCTATAAATTGCCCAGCCCTGCATGGCTGTTCACGTCCGCTACACGGGTACATTGTTCCAGAAGACAATGTGGTTTATGACGATGCCCAAATACAATATGACCCGGATTTTGACGACGTGGCTTGGGGGACAATCTACTGACAGGTACAGTTGGCGTCTGTTAATATGGTAGCCGTGATATTGAAATTTCCAGCATTCATGCCGGCCAGCGCACAAATCTGCAAAGTGCCGGTATTGGTATTAAATACTTGGGGTTTATTATAACCGTAACCCAAAATAACACTATGGAGGAAAAATAAAAGCGCAAAAGAGGCTTAAATTTCTCCAAAACAGCTTACCTTGCAATAGAAATCAAACAAAAATCAGGCATGATCATAGCCAATCCGCTCTACGACGTAGTGTTCAAATATATACTGGAAGATGTGGAGATTGCACGGGAGTTGCTGTCCACCATTCTGGGCGAGGAAGTCCAAAGCTTAGAGGTAAAACCGCAGGAAACCTCCACCGAAACGAGTGGGGACATCCGAATTCTGCGTTTTGATTTCAAGGCCGTGATCAAAAAGCCGAACGGCGAAATCAACAAAGTACTCATCGAGTTGCAAAAGGCAAAGCAGGCCTTTGATGTGATGCGCTTTCGGCGCTATTTGGGCGACAATTACCGCAAAGAAGACGAAGTGCTCAACGATAAAGGAGAGCCGGAAAAACTACCTTTACCCATCATTACGATCTACTTTTTAGGTTTCCCTTTAAACAGTATTCAGTCAGGAGTGGTCAAGATCAACCGGGAATACCGCGATGTGGTGACCCAGGAGATCCTGGACATCAAAGAGGATTTTGTGGAATTATTGACCCACGATTCTTATTTGATTCAAGTGCGTAAGCTCGCCAAATCAGCACGAAACAAACTGGAGCGAGTCTTGCACATTTTCAGTCCGATCTATCAAAGCCCCAAGGACAAACATCAACTCGATTTTCAGGGAGATACGGATGATCCCTTGGTCAAAAAAATGGTGGATCGTTTGGGAAGAGCCATTGCCAGCGAAGAAATTCGGGACTTGATGGATGTAGAGGATGAATTGGACCGGATTTTTGAGCGGGAGATGAGCAAAAGGATGAAATCATCGCGGAGAAGGATGAAATCATCGCAGAAAAGGAAGAAAT
>JBMOFW010000351.1:0-1602 GCA_049318685.1 Flavobacteriales bacterium | reverse complement strand
TCAGACCGCACACATATAGATTTAGTCCGTATTTGGGCCGAAAAAATGAAATACGAACCGATTACATTTCGCGCGTTTCAAGATCCGGATAATCGAGAAAAACCTATCTATCACACGAATGTTGTCATGAGCATAGGTACGGATATCGCAGTGGTTTGTCTAGACGCAATAACTGATGGACAGGAAAGGAAAATAGTGGAAGAGGCTCTTGCGAATCATGTTATTATTCGAATCAATATAGCCCAAATGAATGCCTTTGCCGGGAATATGTTGGAGGTTCTCAATAAGGATGGAGGTAAAATGATGGTGATGTCTGAAACAGCTTGGTCTTCGCTAGAGATAGAACAGCGACAGGTATTGGAGCAATACACCACCGCTTTGGTCACAGACATTCCCACAATTGAGAAAATTGGAGGAGGAAGCGCAAGATGTATGATTGCAGAGGTTTTTAGCTTATTTTCGCAAACAGCCAAAGCCTAAGTCCGTGAAAAAAAAGATCAACATTGCCATTGACGGTTATTCCTCGTGTGGAAAAAGCACCATTGCAAAAGCCATAGCCAAGGAATTGAATTATGTTTATGTAGATAGTGGTGCAATGTACCGCGCAATGACACTTTATGCATTGCAACATGGTTATGTAAGCGGAAACAAAATCGATGAAGCGGGCCTGGAAAGAGGATTGGAGATGGTCCTCATATCGTTTAAATACAATTTGGAAATTGGTGCATATGAAACATTTTTGAATGGCCACAACGTCGAAAGAGAAATTCGATCATTGCAGGTGAGCAATCATGTTTCTCGTGTTTCTGATATTAAGGCAGTACGCGTTAAATTAGTAAAGCTTCAACGTCGACTTGCCGAAACAAAGGGCATTGTTATGGATGGTCGTGATATTGGAACGGTCGTTATGCCTGATGCTGAACTAAAGTTTTTCATGACTGCCGACAGCAAAGTGCGCGCTCAGCGACGCTTTGATGAATTAAAGAATCTTGGCGTTGAAACAACTTTTGAGGAAGTATTGAAAAACGTCAACAGTCGCGATGAATATGATACAACGCGCACACATGATCCATTGCGTAGAGCCGATGATGCGATTGTAATAGACAATACTTCTTTGACTATCGAAGAGCAATTCCAATTTGTGATGGGCCATGTCTTCAAGAAAATAGGCGCTTTAGAAGGCATTTCATAATTTACACACATCTTCTTGTTGTAAATAAGCAATAACATTGGCTCGGCTATTGTTAACAAAACAGTTGTTTTGTAATGATTCAATAGACCATACCGATGATTCGTTTTTTGTTCTCCATATTTCTTGTTTTTATATCGGCATTTTGGAATTTCTCTAGTGCCCAAAAACCTTGTTTTGATAAAGAACCAACACCGTGGGCAGATTCGGTGTTTCAATCATTGACATTGGATGAAAAAATAGGTCAGCTTTTTATGATCGCTGCGTGGAGTGATCCTTCACACAAAAGCTATGATGCAAACGGGGTGCAGTCTCTAATCGATAAATATCATATTGGTGGTTTAATCTTTATGCAAGGATCTCCTGCACGCCAAGCCATACTCACGAATAAATATCAATTGTCTAGTCGCGTT
>JBMOFW010000350.1:0-1605 GCA_049318685.1 Flavobacteriales bacterium | reverse complement strand
GTTTAATAATCAATTAACCTTGCGATAACTTCATTGCACTTGCTTTGTTGCGCTCTATAAGGCCTCGTAAAAAATTCAAACATGAGTAAGCAAAAGATTTTATTAGTCGATGATGAACCCGATATCTTGGAAATCATCGGCTTCAATCTTGAACGCGAAGGATACGAGGTTTTTACGGCACCCAATGGCAGAAAAGCCCTTGAAATAGCCCGAAAGCAAAAGCCGGATTTAGTGCTACTCGATGTGATGATGCCCGAAATGGATGGTATGGATGCTTGCAGAGAGTTGCGCGAAGATCCAAATCTGAAAGATACGCTTATCGCATTTCTGACTGCGCGAAATGAGGACTACAGCCAAATAGCAGGTTTTGATGCAGGAGCAGATGATTATATTTCAAAGCCGATTAAGCCGCGTGTGTTAGTGTCTCGTGTGAAAGCATTATTGCGCCGTCAAATCGTTTCGGAACCTTCTGCTGCAAGACCGAATCTTGGTGGAATTGTTATCGACAAAGAGCGCTATGTTGTATTCAAGGATGGTGTTGAATTATCTCTTCCCAAAAAGGAATTCGAATTGCTCGCGTTATTGGCTTCACAGCCCGGCCGAGTGTTTACACGAGAAAGTATCCTTTCTAATGTTTGGGGCAATGACGTCATTGTGGGTGACCGTACCATTGACGTTCATATTCGCAAGCTTCGTGAAAAATTAGGCGACGATTTTTTTAAGACAATCAAAGGTGTAGGGTATAAATTCGAACCGTGAAACTCTTCACCGTTCGAACGCCTCTACAGGTTTCCCTGGCATCAGCCGGTTTGATTACCGGACTGTTAGCGCTTACATACTTTTTGCTGATTTACCTGATGGAGCGCGAGTTTTCGCTCATCCCACTGCTCATTTTGCTCTCGCTCGGTTTCTCGATTTCCTATGGAATCGTCTATTATTTCATTGAGCGGTTTCTCTATCATAAGGTGAAGATTATCTACAAAACTATTCACTCTTTGAAGAGCCAAGGAGATGCCCGACCTCGGATTCAAATGAGCAGTGATTTGCTCACGGAAATCAATAAACAGGTCGCAGGCTGGGCAGATGAGAAAATTCGAGAAGTAAAGGATTTACGCAAGGCAGAGAATTATCGGCGCGAATTCATCGGAAACCTCGCTCACGAACTAAAAACACCGGTGTTCAATGTGCAGGGATACATTGAGACGTTGTTGGATACGGATCTGGAAGATAAGGAATTGAACCGGAAGTTTTTGGATCGTGCCAACTCCGCTTGCGAACGATTGATTGATTTGCTCAAGGATCTTGACCAAATTGCTACAATTGAAAGCGGGAATATGCCACTGGAATTATCCCGATTCGATGTTGTACAATTAGCCAAAGACACAGTGGATATGCTTGAGCCGCAGGCTTTAGACCGACAGGTTTCATTGAAGTTACGCAACAGCAACGAGAAGCCAATATTTGTGGAAGCCGATATGAAGCGAGTACAACAAGTTTTCGTGAATTTGCTCATGAATAGTATTGCCTATGGAAAGGAACTTGGCGAAACCCGCATTCGGTTTTACGACATGGATGATAATGTACTCATTGAGATTGCCGACGATG
>JBMOFW010000349.1:0-1618 GCA_049318685.1 Flavobacteriales bacterium | reverse complement strand
ATACCGTGCTGCAATTCGAAGGCGATCGTCATCACATTTACCGCCTGATGCGGACCACCAAAAACCGTTTCGGGAGCACGAATGAACTCGGTATTTACGAGATGCAAGGCGCGGGCTTGCGCGAGGTAGCAAACCCTTCGGAAATATTGATTCACTCGCAAACCGACGACCTGACAGGAGCCGCTATTGCCGCCACACTCGAAGGCGCACGACCACTGCTGGTGGAAATTCAGGCGCTCGTAAGTACTGCTGTTTACGGCACACCGCAACGCAGCACAACGGGTTTTGATGTACGTCGACTCAACATGTTGCTCGCCGTGCTCGAAAAGAAGTGTGGCTTCCGTTTGGCGATGAAAGACGTATTCCTCAACATAGCGGGCGGTATGCGCTTGGAAGATCCCGCCATGGACCTTGCCGTCATTACCGCCATTCTTTCGAGTAATGCAGAGATAGCCATTCCCAAGCTCACATGCTTTGCGGGTGAAGTCGGATTGAGTGGTGAAATTCGTCCTGTAACCCGCATTGATTCACGTATAGCAGAAGCTACCAAGCTTGGTTTCGAAGAAATCTATGTCTCGAAATACAATAAAGGATTGGATGGTTTTTCGAAAAAAATCAAGGTTATTCCTGTGGAGAAAGTGGGTGATTTGTTTAGCCGGATTTTTGGGTAACTATTCTACCCCCGACACCACCACCACAAACTCACCGCGTGGCTCATGAGCGCGAAAATGTTCAAGCACCTCCGTGGTTGTGCCACGCACGGTTTCTTCGAATTTCTTACTGATTTCGCGGCTCACCGATATGGCGCGTTCCGGTCCGCAAAACGTCTGCAGCTGCTCCAGTGTTTTCATTAACCTGTGCGGACTCTCATACATGACGGTCGTAATCGAACTGGCGGCAATCGCCTTGAAGCGCGTCTCTCTGCCCTTTTTATGCGGTAGAAATCCGATGTACTCAAATTGCTCGCAGGGCAAGCCACTCACGACAAGCGCAGGCACAAAGGCTGTTGCTCCCGGCAAACATTCTACCTCAATTCCTTCGCGTATGCATTCCCGCACCAATAAAAAACCCGGATCACTAATCGCCGGCGTACCCGCATCGGTCACTAAAGCAACGCTTTCTTGTGTGCGGATTTTTTCAACGAGGCCCTTAACGATGGTGTGCTCGTTGTTCTGGTGATAGGAATAAACGGGCTTATCAATACTGAAGTGCGCCAAGAGTTTCCGCGACTCGCGGGTGTCTTCGGCCAGTATAAAATCACACTCCTTGAGAATGCGCAAAGCACGCAGGGTGATGTCTTCCAAATTGCCAATCGGCGTTGGCACCAGATAAAGCTTCACGCTGTGCTTATTGATGACGGCGTTCAATCAACAGCATGAAATCACTCGTTATCGCAGAATCCGAGCTCCAGCCGTATTTCGAACGTAACAACTCAACATGTAGCAAAGCATCCTCGCGCGAGGTGCGGTTCAGATGATCAATCGCCAATTCGTAGTCTTGATTATTGCCTTTAAATAGTTCACGTGAGAATTGGAAACGCTGATTCAACGTGATGGCCTCTTTCAAATCACTAATAGGCTTGTGTTCCAAACTCTCGGCCAGCGTTTCACGCGCACCC
>JBMOFW010000348.1:0-1656 GCA_049318685.1 Flavobacteriales bacterium | reverse complement strand
AATGATACGTGCCGGAAAGGTCGACTTAACCATATTGGGTGCTATGGAAGTTTCGGAAAACGGCGATATCGCCAATTGGAAAATTCCGGGTAAAATGGTTAAAGGGATGGGAGGGGCCATGGATTTGGTGGCTTCGGCCCGAAATATCATTGTTGCTATGCAGCATGTGAACAAAGCCGGCGAATCGAAATTATTGTCTACATGCGATCTTCCAATAACCGGTCTCCGTTGCGTGAAAAAAATCGTAACCGAACTTGCCGTTATCGACGTACTTCCTGAAGGCGGATTTTATCTGGTGGAGCGCGCTCCGGGTGTTTCGGTAGAACACATTCGGAATTCAACTGCCGGGAAGCTTGTTGTGCCCGACGTTGTGCCCGAAATGAATCCGGATTAGAAATCGAATTTCTGAATTTGCAATCTGATTTTACCGTTGGCATTCAGTACTAACTGAAGGTCTGTTTCGCGCATGTAAATACCCTGCAGTAAAAAACTGTCTATTGTTCCAGTAAGTTGATATGCAGAATTGCGGCCAAATGACTTTATTTTTTGATCTAATTCATTCTTTACCGAATTTAAATAATCACTCACCGGATAGCGGAGCTGCTTCTCGAGCGTATTTTGGAGGGTGGTATTCAGCAACCAGGAAGCGCTTTTTAGCAAAAGGCTTCGGCTTTCGATATCAAGATCGAGCTCTTTAAAATAGAGCACTCCTTTTAATGCATCATACGAAGGAATGCCGGAGAGAAAAATACTTCCTTTGGCACTTCCGCTGAAAACAACCTGAATCAACAGGCGATTTGCAATAGGAGTTAACGCGATGTCCTCAATTTTAATCTGTTTTTTACCCTGCGCGAATTCCTGTCCAACGAGCGCTTTTTTTACCTGCAATGTCAACGCTTCGAAGCTGATTCTACTTTGCACCTGAACACGAAAATCGTCGGGCAATTTCTGCACAAGTTGCAAGCCGGGCAATGCACTCAATTTGCTGTTTAACGGCCTGCTTCCCGAAACTGTTCCTACATAGGCCGAGGCGCCGAGAACCATAGTTATTGAGCCGGATTGTTCCGATAAACCGGTTGTGAACAGTTGTTGAGGTTCAATTTTCAACCACGTTTCCGTGTCAGCATCAATTAAGTTCGGCTCCTGGCAATCATTCCACAAACGGCTAATTTCCGAGCGAAGGTCGAACGAAGACGCAATTTCTTTTTCAACATCCCTTATGGTTTTTTCCAACTGAATTTCAAGGGGCTTTTGCAGAAGCCGCTCGATGGGAATATCTACAATTCCCAATGAGATTACCGGTTTTTTCTTCCAATCAAATCCATCCGATTTTAGGTTCAGGCGAAAGGAATAATCGTTTTTTAGCTCCGGTTTAGAACGCACATAAATATCAATATCGAACGTGGTTTCCTTTTCCAAACCCGGGCAAATGCTGCACGCTTTCCATTGTGCTTTTGCCCAAATGTTTAGGGGTATCGTAATGCGTATTTCTTTTCCGTCAAAAACAGATGTAACAGATGACTTGCGCATTACAATAAGCTGGTAATCATCAACCGTTGGCTGCGTGTATGAACGATCTTCGTATACAAGACCTCCCATTTTTTTGTTAATCAAATCGTTAATTGATGATAAGGGAATGCTTACTGGAAGCTGTAC
>JBMOFW010000347.1:0-1663 GCA_049318685.1 Flavobacteriales bacterium | reverse complement strand
AAACCAGTGGTATCTGAAAAAACAGCACCAGTGGCTCCTGCAACACCAGCGGTACCCGTAATCGAAAACATACAGGCCGATAAACTTACCGGACCTAAAATTCTAGGAAAAATAACATTGCCTGTCGATGATACGCGTGCGCGCATCGAAGAAGAGAAGCAAAAAAGAAAGCGTATACCCATTCAAAAAAGACCGGGTACAGATACTGGAACGGGAATGAGTCGTGGAGCGAAAGCCATTCCGGATAGCAGAGGTGGTGGTAGACAAAACGATCCAAGAGGTGGTGGAAATCGTCAAGGAGGCGGAGGACAAGGCGCACCAAAACGTCAAGAAGATAAAATAATTGACGCAAAAGAAATTCAGGAAAAACTCAAACAAACCCAAGCCAAATTAGCGGGAGCTGGTGGTAGAGGAAAAAGCTTAAAAGCAAAATACCGCAAAGCCAAGCGCGAAGAAATGGCCGATCAATTGGGCGATGGTGAACAAACCAACCGCTTACAAGTTACAGAATTCATTTCGGTGAGTGAACTCGCTGGATTGATGGATGTAAGTTTTGCGGACATCATCAGCAAGTGTATGAGTTTGGGTATCATGGTTTCGATCAATCAGCGACTCGAAGCAGACGTAATCGAACTCGTAGCAAGTGAATTCAACTACGAAGTAGAATTTATAGGAGTAGACGATGCTGCAGAATTAGAAGTTGAAGAAGAAGAAGATGCACCAGAAGACATGAAACCTCGTCCGCCTATCGTTACAATCATGGGTCACGTAGATCATGGTAAAACATCTTTACTGGATTATATCAGACAAACCAACGTAATTGCCGGAGAGGCAGGGGGAATTACCCAGCATATCGGGGCATATGAAGTAACCTTGCCAGACGGAAGAGCGATAACTTTCTTAGATACTCCAGGTCACGAAGCGTTTACGGCTATGCGTGCCCGTGGTGCTAAAGTAACAGATATCGCGGTTATTGTGGTTGCAGCAGATGATGCCGTGATGCCACAAACCAAAGAAGCGATTTCTCACGCACAGGCAGCAAGCGTTCCCATGATTTTCGCGTTGAATAAAGTGGATAAAGACGGATCGAATCCCGAAAAAATCAAAGAACAATTGGCCGGAATGAACATCCTCGTTGAAAGCTGGGGAGGTAAGTTCCAAAGCCAGGAAATAAGTGCCAAAAAAGGAATGAACATCGACTTGTTGATGGAAAAAATTCTTTTGGAAACAGACATGCTCGAATTGAAATCCAATCCGAACAAGCAAGCTTCCGGTACCATCATCGAGGCCTCTCTCGATAAAGGAAGAGGATATGTTGCAACCATTCTTGTACAAAATGGAACCCTTAACCAAGGAGACATGATTGTATCCGGACAATATTTCGGTAAGATCAAAGCCATGTACAACGAAAGAAACCAACGTGTGGAAACGGCTCCTCCATCAACACCCGTATTGATCCTTGGATTAAATGGTGCGCCACAGGCCGGTGAAACCTTCAAGGTATTTGAAGATGAAGCCGATGCAAGAGAAACAGCATACAAACGCGGACAAATTTTGCGTGAACAAGGAATGAGAGCCAAGAAACACATTACGCTCGATGAAATCGGACGTAGACTTGCGCTTGGAAACTTTAAAGAACTTAACGTCATCATCAAAGGTGATG
>JBMOFW010000346.1:0-1682 GCA_049318685.1 Flavobacteriales bacterium | reverse complement strand
GTATTTTTTTATTCAATTCCACCAAAATCTTGGTCTCTTTGTCATTTGGTGCAATGGGTTCTACCACTTTGCCACTCCACAAGACATTATCAATGAGAATCCAACCACCAATTTCAACTTTTTCCAATACCATTTCATAATAGGAAATATAGTTTTCTTTATCGGCATCAATAAATACAAGGTCAAATGACTTGTTTAATGTGGGTATTATATCGAGTGCTTTTCCATAAATAAAGTGTACCTGATGGCCTTGTGTCATCTTTTCAGCGTACTTGGTGTGAAACCGTTTCAATTCGTCATTGACCTCGATAGAAATCAATTCACCTTCCGGGGTAAGTCCTTCACTCAAGCACCAAGCGCTGTATCCAGTGAAAGCGCCAATTTCAAGAATGCGGGTTGGTCGAATCATTTTGGAGAGGGCACTTAAAACCCGTCCTTGATAGTGTCCACTGCTCATGCGAGGCATCACCACGGTCTGCCAAGTTTCTCGCGTTAATGCGGCCAGAGCGGGAGACTCTACACTGGTGTGATGCTCGCAGTATTGTTCGATTTCTTCGGGTAAAAAATGCATTTCTTCTTAATTTGTGCAAAGGTCTTTACTTTCGTCAAATTCTGTGCATGAAATAGACTATACCTTTGGCCTATGAATTTTTTTGAACTTTCGGAGTGGATCAAATCCTTGTTGTATCAGTCGGGTGTCCGAGGCCAACAAGCGGCTTATATGCATTTTTTTATCAGTTTGTCCGGTCTAATTCTGTTGTGTTTCGCTATTTGGGCTGTTTCTCGATTTATCATCATTCGTTATGTGAAGAGAATCGTTCGTAACAGCAAATCCAAATGGGATGATGAACTCTATAAATTCAAGGTGTTTCGCACTATCGCCTTTATTCTTATTTCGATCACCATAGTCAAGGCAGTGCCTTATCTCTTCGAGAATTTTCCGAATTGGATTACGCCCATGCTGATGATTGCCAAGATCTATGTGGTCTTGTGTGTTATGTTTTCCATCAATGCCTTATTAAATGCGCTGTTGGGTATTCTTGAAAACGTAGAAAAATTGAAAGACAAACCACTTCGAAGCTACAAGCAGGTTGGCAAGATTGTCTTTTACATGGTCGGATTTGTATTGATGCTTGCCATCGTTTTTGATGAAAGCCCGGGGTATATTCTTGGAGGATTTGGTGCTGTGACCGCTGTGTTATTGTTGATTTTTCGCGATCCCATTCTTGGATTTGTGGCGAGCATTCAAATGTCAGCCATTGATTTGGTTCGCATTGGCGATTGGATTAGTGTGGACAAATATGGCGCCGATGGAGAAGTTATAGAAATCAATCTCACCACCATTAAAGTTCAAAACTGGGACATGACTATTACCATTGTCCCTTCGTACGCCATTGTAAGCGAATCGTTTAGAAATTTTCGTGGCATGCAAGAAAGCGATGGAAGGCGCATCAAACGGCACATCAATATTAAAATTTCGAGTATTCGTTTTATTGATGATGCCCTATACAATAAACTAACGCACGTTGAACGAATCGCCGAATACATTGCGGATCGAAAGAAGGAAATTGATGATTACAATGTGCATCATGCTGTAGACAAAACCGTTCTGATCAATGGTAGACATATGACGAATATTGGGGTTTTCAGAGAATATGCCGAATCTTATTTGCGACAAAATC
>JBMOFW010000345.1:0-1686 GCA_049318685.1 Flavobacteriales bacterium | reverse complement strand
GCGCGCTGAGGTATTGCTTAACTTTGCAGCCGTTATGAGTTACACCGTTGTCATCGTAGGAAGACCCAATGTGGGCAAATCCACTCTTTATAATCGACTTACGGGTACGGATGACGCTATCGTTGATCCTACGGCAGGAGTCACTCGCGACCGCAAGTACGGTATTGGTGAGTGGGGACTGAAAAGTTTCGTGGTCATTGATACCGGTGGTTTAGCTGAAGAAGATGAGGCCGGATTTGAACGGGAAATCAACTCGCAGGTGGCACTTGCCATCGATGAGGCTGATCTGGTCCTGTTTCTAGTTGACGGTAAAGAGGGCATCACCGATGGCGATCGTATGATTGCGCAAAAGCTGCGCAAATCAAAGCGTGAAATTGCGCTGCTCTGCAACAAAGTTGATACGTCCGACAAGGAAATGTGGCTCAACGAATTTTGGGAGCTCGGTTTGGGCGATCAGATTTGGCCTATAAGCGCCAATAACGGTTATGGCACCGGTGACCTTATGGAATTCATTGCCGGGAAATTTCCTTCCGATGATGAAGCGCTGGAATCAGAATTTCCCAAAATTGCCATTGTCGGTAAGCCCAATGTCGGAAAAAGTTCCCTCATTAATGCACTCACCGGCAAGGAACGCGCTATTGTGAGTGATGTTTCCGGTACAACGCGTGATGCCATCAACACAGAATACAAGGCTTTTGGACAAGAGCTAATCTTAATTGACACCGCTGGTTTGCGTAAGCGTAAACTCATCGACAACGATATTGAATTTTACAGTTCTATCCGAACAATTAAGGCTATTCGCATGAGCGACGTTTGTTTGCTCTTAATTGATGCAACGGAAGGTATTACTCGGCAGGACTTGTCAATCTTCAAGGAAATTACCGAAGCCAATAAGGGCGTCGTAATTCTCGTTAACAAATGGGATTTGGTAGAGAAGGATCACAAAAGTGTGGATGTCTACACCAAGGAGTTGCATGAAAAACTGGCACCAATGACGGATGTGCCGATTTTCTTTACATCAACGGTTACCAAGCAGCGCATTCTGAAGGCTTTGGAAAAAGCTATGGAAGTTGCTCAGAATCGTAAAATCAGAATTCCTACAGCGAAGCTCAACGAAGTGATGCTGCCCATTATTGAGAATTATCCTCCGCCAATCTACAAGGGCAAGGACATCAAGATCAAATACGTGACGCAACTTCCAACGAAGTCGCCGGCGATCGCCTTCTTTTGCAATACGCCGCAATACATTAAGGATTCGTACATCCGTTTTCTGGAAAATAAATTGCGTGAACACTTTCATTTTGAAGGTATTCCTGTGCGGTTGTATTTCAGGAAGAAGTGATGTATTGTCTTGTTTGGTCTAAGGTTTGTGTTTTTTAATCTATTTGTTTTTATGTTTAATCGTTCTTTTTTCATTTTTGAACGAAGTTTTGTTACTTTTGTAAGTAACTTGAAAAACGTACATAATGAAAAAGCTATTTCTGCTAGCCTTTGCGCTGTGCTCCCTTTCCTCTTTGAACGCTCAAAGTGACTCGTCCTACCTAGAAGTTGGCGTAAACGCAATTCGTTTGGTCAACATTGGTTTGGTCGATCGCGATTTGGATACTGAAGTTTGGAATCCATACATGCTCACTGCATCTTATGGGATGAAGCGTTTCAGCCTTCGTTTTGGCTTGGGATATGAAT
>JBMOFW010000344.1:0-1715 GCA_049318685.1 Flavobacteriales bacterium | reverse complement strand
CATTTTTTACCACAAAGGCAGTTGGAGAGGGTACAGGATTAGGATTGTCTATTGTGCAGGGCATTATTGAAGAACATAATGGTAAAATTGAAGTATTGAGTAAACCGTCGGAGGGTACAAAGTTTATTATACATTTACCTCGCTTTATCGTCTAGGAGTGCTGTGACCACCAAAAAACTTTTATATCTCGATGACGAGGAAAACAACCTCGTGGCTTTCAAGGCTCTTTTCAGAAGAGACTATGAGATATATACTTCTACGTCTCCTCAGGAGGCTGTTCAATTGCTCAACGAGCACCATATTCCGGTGATTCTTTCGGATCAAAAAATGCCCGAGATAAGTGGCGTTGAGTTTTTCGAATTAACCAAGCAAGATTTTCCCAATGCCATTCGCATACTCGTTACCGGTTATGCTGATATCGAGGCAGTGATCGACGCCATCAATAAAGGTGGTGTTTATCGATATGTGACAAAACCTTGGGATGAAAATGATCTTCGTATTTGTATCGAGAATGCTTTTGAAAAGTACCATAGCGGAATTGAACTAGAACAAAAAAACAGAGCGTTGACGCAAGCCAATGCCGAGTTGGAACGATTTATATATAGTGCATCACATGATTTGCGTGCTCCCATTGTTTCTATAAAAGGGGTAGTGCAATTGGCGCAGATGGAAAGTCTTGGCGAAAAAGAAGCCGGCTATTTTTCCATGATAGAAAAGAGTGCGAATAAATTGGATGAGTTTGTACAAAATATCATTCACTATTATCAAAACGCCAAAAGTGATGTGGAAAATCACGCACTGGATTTTAATACATTTATCCCGCAATTGATCGATAATTACAAAGGATATGAAGGAGCCGATCGAATGGAGATTCGATTCACGGTCAATTCAACAGGTCCTTTTTATTGTGATGACTATCGTTGCAAAATTGTATTGGGTAATTTAATTTCTAATGCAATTAAGTTTCGAGATGTTACGAAGCAGGCTTCTATATTGGATATCGAGGTGATTCAAAACAATGAAAAAGCCCTCGTGAAGATGACTGATAACGGACTTGGAATTCAACCGGAAGATTTGATGATGATGGAGGAATTGTTTGCCGGAAAATCAGATAAAGCGCCAGGA
The DNA here is from genome assembly GCA_049318685.1 of Flavobacteriales bacterium. GTDB lineage: Bacteria > Bacteroidota > Bacteroidia > Flavobacteriales_D > Sanyastnellaceae > JAIXWP01. Next base: position 590 of record JBMOFW010000344.1, on the reverse strand, counting down.
ACCGGTGTCGGAATGTACCTGATTAAAGAGGCGGTACAAAAATTAGGTGGAAAGATTTCGGTCTCTTCCGTGTTTAAAGATCATGCAAAGTTTATAATTGAAATTCCAAATAAAGGATGAGGAAGTTGGTTCTACATCTAGTCGATGATAATGACATCGATATTGCAGTAAACACCAAGTTGCTGCAACTCGCCCAAATTGGTGACGAGACAGTGACGTACAACAGTGGTGTTTTGTTTTTGGAAAAATTAGAAAAAGAACGCGCTACTTTCATTGAACAGGATAATGTTGTTTTGATGGATATCATGATGCCAGGATTGACTGGTTTTGAAACCATGCTAAAATTCGCGGAGTTGGATGAGGAGACAAAAAGTGCCTTCAACGTCTTTATGCTTTCAAGCAGTATCGATCGCAATGACATTCGCAAAGCAGAGGGAACACCTTACGTTCATCGCATCCTTGAAAAACCCTTGGATGTTTATCTTCTGAAAAAGCTTCTGGAAGAACTGTGATCTGAAGGGTGAAGTTTGAAGGGTGAAGTTTGAAGTTTGAATTGTGAAGTTTGAAGTTTTTTCGAAAAAATCGAATTT
>JBMOFW010000343.1:0-1726 GCA_049318685.1 Flavobacteriales bacterium | reverse complement strand
CGATAAATATCAGCAGCCAATTCTGGAGGTGTAGTTTCAAGCGCTTTCAGGATGGCTTCCTCTATTTTGAAAATGCTTTTGTCTAGCGCTTCTGCTACTTCTTGATAGCTTACCATCACTTGCTTTGGAATTCCAGTTACCAAGTCTCTTCCGTTTACTGGGATATCATCGGGCGGATTTTCAAGATCTTTCATAGCAGCACCAACTTGAATTTTAATTTGCTCTGCTGTTCTTTCACCGATAAGCAAACTGTGGTAGCGACGCAACGCTTCCATGATGTCTGCCGTAAATTCGTCCCCTGCGATACGTATGCTTTGGTCGCAAACGATACCTGCGAGCGCAATTACGGTGATTCCGGTGGTTCCACCTCCGATATCAATGATCATGTTGCCCACGGGCTCTTCAACATCAATTCCTATACCTAAAGCTGCGGCCATAGGTTCATGTATCAAATAAACTTCTTTCGCGCCTGCTTGCTCCGCACTGTCTCTAACTGCTCTTTTCTCTACCTCTGTGATGCTGCTTGGAATACAGATCATCATTCTCCAACTTGGAGCAAACAATGGTTTTTTAGGATATACAAGCTTGATCAATTCACGGATCATAAGCTCAGCTGCGTTAAAATCCGCGATTACTCCATCACGCAAGGGGCGAACAGTACGGATGCTTTCGTGCGTTTTTTCATGCATCATAAGCGCTTTCTTACCTACGGCCAGTAACAATTTTGGATTGTTTCTGTCGAGGGCCACGATGGAGGGTTCGTTCACAACAACCTCATCGTTGTGAATGATCAGCGTATTTGCCGTTCCCAGATCCATTGCGATTTCCTGGGTAAAAAAGTTGAAAATGCCCATATTGGGTTATTGTGCTTGGTTAATAAGTAATACTAACAAATTTCAAGTAATTTATCCGAATAAACAACGCTTAAAATGAAATATTAAGACTATGTGCATAATGATTTGTTAATCTTCGAAAATCGGCTCATTTTCTAACTTGTTTATTATTCAAACTCGAAACCGATATCGTTTCTGAAATACATCTTATCAAAATGAATATTTGAAACTCTTTTTCTTGAATTTTGTGCCGCTACAGTGATGTTTTCTCCCAAAGCGGTGATGGCTAAAACCCTTCCACCATGGGTCAAAACTACTCCGTCGGCAACCTTGGTTCCTGCATGAAATACAAGCTCATTCTCATTGGCTTCCTCAGTCAATCCTTCGATCACCATTCCGGTCTCATAACTGCCCGGATATCCTCCACTGACCAAAATGGTTGTTGCTGCCGCCTTTTCAGAAAATTTGATTTTAGTATCCGCCAGTTTTCCTTGAGCCGCCGAAAGTAGCATTTCAAGCAAATCCGATTCGATACGTGGCAAAACCACCTCTGTCTCCGGATCGCCCATTCTGCAATTGTACTCAATCACAAATGGCTCACCATCGTCAATCATGAGTCCGAGAAAAACAAATCCTCTGTACTCAATGTTTTCCGATGCAAAACCCGCAATCGTTGGCTTTACAATTCTTTCCAGTATCTTATCCTTGAGTGTTTGATCAAAGAAAGGAACCGGACTCACCGCGCCCATTCCTCCTGTGTTTAATCCGCTATCCCCAACGCCTACACGCTTGTAATCTTTGGCTTCGGGAAGGATTACGAAATCTTTTCCGTCGGTCAATACAAAAACACTTACCTCAATTCCTTTTAAAAATGATTCTATGACAACTTTTTT
>JBMOFW010000342.1:0-1731 GCA_049318685.1 Flavobacteriales bacterium | reverse complement strand
AAGTGACGAGTCTGCATGTAGAGATATCATACGGCAAGCAGTGAAGGCATCAAATGCAAGCACAATTGATACGGATGAACATACTTTCCCACTGCACTCTGCATCAAGGTGCAAGAGCGGCTTGCGAGCCGAAACGAAAGACGTTGCAGGGCGCCGCGCGACAGCCAACGAAACATTAATTGGAAGTATATTCGTCAACTATCGTAAATACCAGCAAAACATTGTTGTAGAAACAGCAGAGCTTTTGGTTCTGCACAAATTGTTAGAAGAGTTTAATCAAACCGCGCGATAAAAAACACATCATGACCGAAGAATTGAACACCCAAAACGAATCGGAAAACACCCCGATTATTTCTCAAACACCAGAACCGGCGACCATCTCCGAGGATGAACGCATTTGGGCCGCAGGTATTGACCTCAACGCTCGCGTGGATGTAAAACCAATTTTCGAAGCCGTTGATGATATCAAATCAGAAATTGCCAAAGTAGTTATTGGTCAAGACAACACCGTCGAACAAATGATGGCGGCCATCCTGATTGGAGGACACGTATTGGTGGAAGGACTTCCCGGCATCGCGAAAACGCTCACGGCAAAACTTCTCGCCAAAACAATCGATACGGATTTTAGTCGTATTCAATTTACGCCCGATCTCATGCCTACAGATGTCACAGGTACTTCTGTATTTAATTTGAAAGAATCCAATTTTTATTTTAGAAAAGGTCCAATCTTTTCAAATATTATTCTCATAGACGAAATCAATCGTTCACCAGCCAAAACACAAGCTGCTTTGATGGAGGTGATGGAGGAAAAACAAATCACCTACGATGGAACCACGTATCCAATGGGATTCCCGTTTTTTGTCGTCGCTACGCAAAACCCAATCGAACAAGAAGGTACATATAGCTTACCGGAAGCACAACTCGATCGTTTTGTTTTTCGCATAAAATTGAACTACCCGAATCTTGAACAAGAGTTTAGCATCATCGAACGTTTTCATTCCAACTTCGATGCGCGCAACACCACTGAAGTAGCCAAAGTTATTTCACCCGAAAAACTAGCCTCGTTCAAAAAACTGATTGAAAAAGTATACATCCGTCCTGAATTGCTTCGCTACATCGCAGCGGTCATTGACAATACACGCAACAATCCAGATCTTTTTATGGGTGCTTCACCACGCGCGTCCTTGGGCATTGTGCAAACGGCCAAGGCAATGGCGGCGATTAGTGGCCGAGACTTTGTGACTCCAGATGACATCCGAACCGTTTCCACACCTGTACTCAATCATAGATTAATCCTCAGCCATGAGCGAGAAATGGAAGGTGTTACCATCGAGGAAGTTATTGATAGCATTGTAAAAACCGTTGAAGTCCCTCGCTAATTGGAGCAAAAAAAGCACATATCTGTTTTTCAGTCTTTTCAGCTAACGAAACGATTTTTCTATGGCCTGATCTGCGTGATTTTGCTGTATATTCTCGCTTGGGTAACCGAATTCTTTGCATTACCCGCATTGATTCTCTTAGTTGGATTATTCACATTGGTCGTTATTGAAACGATCTTGCTCTACCTAGGGCCGGTTCATCCTACAGCCCAACGATCACTTACTAAAATGATGTCGTTGGGGGATAATAATTTGGTAATTCTTGAAATTGAAAACAAGAGTATTTTCAAAATTGATATAGAAATCTATGATGAAATTCCATTTCAATTTCAAGTACGCGACTTTCATATTC
>JBMOFW010000341.1:0-1759 GCA_049318685.1 Flavobacteriales bacterium | reverse complement strand
GTTTTTCATTTATTCTATCCTAAATTTATTGTGCAAAAACCGAAGATGAATCGACCATTGCTGCAGCAGGATTCATTATTAATACGGGAATTCCAGCATCGTTAGTAATGATCTTTTGCTCACTTTCCAATCCGAAGGCATGAAAAAAGGTTTCGTTCGTATTATTCAAAATACAAATCAAATCGACTCCTTTTTCTACCGCATAGCGAACAAGCCCTTTGACAAAATCTCCAGAATCTTCCTCCGTAATTGATGCTTCAAAAGCAACACCTCTTTCTTCTAAATAATTTACCGCATAACTCAAGTTGCGATTAATGGTGTTATTCAAATATTCATCCGTTTCATTGGGTGAAATGACGTGAGCTACTGCGTTAAACTGCTCGCTGAAATCAGCGGCAATTTTCAATTTCTGCTTGGTGTCTTTATGCAAATCAAGTGGCACCAAGATTCCATCCGGATAGGCCGTGCAGGAATTATTTTCTTGCACAATGATTACCGGCACAGTGCACTCTCGAATGATTCTCAACGCATGGCTTCCACGAATCAATTGCAAACCTTTAATACCATGTGTACCCATAACAATTAAATCTGCTTTTTCAACTTCTGCGATTTTCGCTATGTCCGTAAAAATGGAACCCGCTACCACTAAAAACTTAACTTGAGATGGTTCTTTCAAGCCTAATTCTTGCGCAAAAGCGACGAGTTTTTCTTCCCGATCAATCGCATCCTTGCGATCTTCAACTAAATGGAGAATCGACAATTCGCTTCCAATGGCTGCTGCAAAATCCATGGCGTATTTCAGCGCCGTTTTTGAAACATCGGTAAAATCGACGGGGACAATGATTTTTTTCATTTGTTTTATTTTAAATTCAATAATCTGTCTACAGTATCAATCGTCACTGCGTGATAGCCTTTGCGCGATTTTTCATAAATCTTCATCGCCAAATCCTGTTGATTTGTTTTTACCAAATTCTCAAACAATGGGGCAACAAACTTTCTTCTTCCCACATGGGTCAAAAATGCCTCCAACTGAGGATAGGCCTTGGCGTATTTCCATTCAACAGCGCGCATCAACCAACTAAACAGCACTTCATTGTTTTTAGTATTGGAAATATCAAAAGCCTTATCCAATTCGGCCAACTGACTTATATCAGTTATTTTCACTTCATTCAAGAAATAGGTTTTTTCTTGGTACGACCATTTCGCCCAAGGAATAGCGGCGGTTTTTACTTTTTTGCTGCTCCACTCCTCACCCAATGCCTTTACTTTTTCCATTCGATCACTTTGAACAATAGGAATATTGGCGGGTAATCCAGGGCCGTACACCCATGCTTCAATATTGACTTTTTGAGCCAATTGATCTTGTTCAAAATGCTTTTTCAAATAGTCCAAAAATGTTTCTGTATCCATTACTTGAAAAGCATGTTCATTGAAATATTTTTTTATAAAAGCATCCCATTTCTCGCGTCCCACGGTCTCTTCGCACAATCGAAGAAAGAAATACCCCTTGTTGTAAGCAATATCTGTCATACCGTCATCAGGATTTCTACCGTCTAATTCGAGTTTCAACCAAGTGTCTTTCGGGTTCTCCATAGAAAGGTCGGCCACGGTGTTGTCCAATTCACGACGACTGAGTTGAGCCAACATTTCTGAATATTCTCTACCGTACACAGCTTCCATAATGCGTTCTTCGAAATAGACAGTAAAGCCCTCATTGAGCCAGAAGTCATTCCAAGTCGAATTTGTCACCAAATTTCCA
>JBMOFW010000340.1:0-1779 GCA_049318685.1 Flavobacteriales bacterium | reverse complement strand
GAACTCGCTTTCAAGGCAAAGAGGTGTTTTTTTTTCGAAGTCACTGTAGCCCATCACTTTTTCATAAACTGGTTTTCCTTTTTTAGTAATCAGAATAATTCCATTGAACGCGGGGCTTGTTTCTGATTGAATCAGACTATCAATTTGTTTGGAGAGCTGATGGTCTTGAGCAAACAATCCAAAGTGAAGCAAGAAAAGTAAGAGGCAAATCAAATTTTTCATGGCTTTCTCTTGCGTTTGTAGTGATGCTGCGTGATCTGATGAAGATAGGTTTTCGAAGAAATTAATTCGAATTCCAATTGTTCGGGTAAGTCGCCGAAGAGCGGAGCACCGCCGCCAAGAAGAATGGGAATTCGGGTAATGATCATTTCGTCAATCAGGTCTTCACGAAGGAAACTGCTTATGGTTTTTCCACCATCGATGTATAAACGATGGTGTCCTAGCGCATGAATGTGCTCTAGGATTTCAGGAATGGTGCCGTGGATATGAAAGACGCGATCAGCAAGGTCTTCCGGAATGGCTTTTAATGTTGAGCTGAGCACAAAAACGGGCTTGGTGTATGGCCATTCAATACCAAAACCGAGCACGGTTTCGAATGAGGCTCTACCCATGACCAGCGCATCGATCTCATTGATAAAGGCGAAATAGCCCATATCATCATGGTTTGTATTGGGAATGAGATCAAGCCATTCGATGCCGCCTTGTTTATCGGCGATATATCCATCGAGACTGGTAGCAATAAAGACGCAGTTTTTTTTCACGACATAGAAATGTTCATGGTTCAATTACTCCACCGGAATAACCAAATCCACAATGCATTTCTTCTCGGGATGATCCATGTAGTTGTTGTGGTAGAGCTCGAAGGGAAATGCAGCGGATTTTTTATATCCGTTTTCATTCATCCAAATAAACAAACTATTCCATGATTTTTCAAAATCAATGGGTTCTATTTCGAAACGTCCTACGATGTGTTTTCCTTCAGGAAGAGTCGTGATACCAATATCAGCTTCGGCTTGCATTTCGCTAGGCGATGCTATGCCTACGCTCATGCGCACTTTATCAGCATCAGTAATTTTAAAACTGTCGTGAAATACACGGCAAACGGAAGTAGTGGGTTGAGCGAGCAATCCTTTGGGAATGGCCCATTGGAGAATTCGTTGAAAGGCGTTTTCTAGTCCGTCGACACCAATATGCGTCACATAGGCGAGATGCTGGTTGGGCAGATTTTTGATTTCAATTTGTGCATTCATGGCCATCCATTTTTTAAGTTTATTCTTCGGTGATGAAAAGGAGTTGACCATTATTGCCATTCTCTTTACAAATCTAGCGGAACTCGATCATCCACTCGATACCGAATTTATCTCTGAACATGCCGAAGTATGAACCCCAAGGGCTATCGCTGATGGGCATTTCAATTTCTCCGCCATTGGAGAGGCCGTTAAAAATGCGATCCGCTTCTTCTTTACTCTCTGTGGTGACAGAGATTTTGCTACGGTTTTCACGCTCATTCACGGTTCCCATCATGGAGGGAACATCATTCGCCATCAGTATAGTTGGTCCGATGGGAAGAGCAATGTGCATTATTTTTTCTGCTTCACTTTCGGGTATTTCGAAGCCCGAACTTTGAAAGTCTTTAAAGCGTGTTATTTGAGAGAATTCACCACCGAAGACAGATTTGTAAAAGAGAAATGCTTCTTCGGCATTGCCGTTGAAATTGATGTGGATGTGAAGAGTTGCCATGGAAAGAAACTGTAATATAAAAACAAATATACCTCTTCT
>JBMOFW010000339.1:0-1791 GCA_049318685.1 Flavobacteriales bacterium | reverse complement strand
CGTTTTAGCGTTTATATTCTTTAGGGATACTCCAAAATCTTTTTGATGTGAATGGTTTTTATTATCTCCCCAATTGCAATAAACAGTAAGATTATTTTCACTGATGGGTTTTCCATTGTGTGCGTCAATACGAATCATCCAATAGTCTGATGTTGAGATTGGAACAAGGTAAATCTGCCAGGCAAGTTTTATCGAACCATCATCATTCAAAACCCACATCAATTCAGCTGTAATATTGGTAGAAGCTATACCCGCTTTCCCAAAATCTAGCTTTCTTCCAGGTATGATCGTGGTTGGGATCAAAGCTCCAACAGGAGTAAGTTTTTTGGACGCGATAGCGATTCTCGCTGCCTGCTCTGGATGGATTGAGGGAAAAACTTGTAAATCGCGTGTTTTATTTTCCAGTTCACCTTGTCTAGTACCAGCAACCGAAATCAATGTGCCGTTTTTGAATGCCAAACTTTGAATTTGATTAAAAACGGGAAAGCCTTTGTGGGTTTGTTGCAAATAGATCAAATCAAGACCTGAAACATTACTTCGATAGGCGTCTGTAACCACAGCCTGACTCATATCATATTCCGTCATCCCTAATTTTTCTTTGTTTTTACCAACAAGCGATAAAGCGGTTTCTGTCGTTATGTGTTGGGTTTTGGCCAAATGAAAACCCGCCAAAAAACAAATGATCAGTGTGATTTTTCTCAAAAGCATGATTTCTTTTTCTATTTAATGCCAAATGTATCTTGAATTATGATTATTACCTAAAATTCGGCATTGTACTCATTCTCTCTCGGATGGACAGGCCCGAATGCATTTTTTTCAGGAATTATGCAGTTATTTTTTGTCTGTAAGTCGCTCAGCCCTACCTTTGCACCCAATTTGGGTAGGTACCCAATTTATAATCTATTTCAATCTATTTTTTATGGTAGAAATCAAACCAGATGAAATTTCGGCAATCCTTCGCCAGCAACTGAGTAATTTCAATGCAGGTGCCAGTTTAGAAGAAGTGGGTACTGTACTCCAAGTGGGTGACGGTATCGCCCGTGTATACGGATTAAACAATGTACGCTCTGGCGAACTTGTTGAATTTGAAAACGGCGTAAAAGCAATCGCTTTGAACCTTGAAGAAGATAATGTGGGTGTGGTATTGATGGGAGAAAGCACAGAAATCAAAGAAGGAGATAAAGTTAAACGTACAGGACAAATCGCTTCTATCAAAGTAGGAGAGGGAATGTCTGGACGCGTAATCAACACTTTGGGTAATCCGATTGATGGTAAGGGTCCAATCAAAGGAGAACTTTACGAGATGCCACTTGAAAGAAAAGCACCGGGTGTAATCTTTCGTGAGCCCGTTAAAGAACCACTTCAAACCGGTATCAAGGCGATTGATGCGATGATTCCAATCGGACGCGGTCAACGTGAGTTGATCATCGGTGACCGTCAGACAGGTAAAACAGCCATCGCTGTAGATACCATCATCAATCAAAAAGAATTCTACGCTGCCGGAAAGCCGGTATATTGTATATATGTAGCTATTGGACAAAAAGCATCAACCATCGCGGGAATCATGAAAACCCTCGAAGAGAATGGTGCAATGGAATATACTACAATCGTTGCTGCATCGGCTTCGGATCCAGCTCCACTTCAGTTCTATGCGCCTTTCGCAGGAGCTGCTATCGGAGAGTTCTTCCGTGATACCGGTAGACCAGCATTGATCATTTATGATGATCTTTCTAAACAAGCGGTTGCTTATCGCGAGGTTTCCCTTCTACTTCGTCGTCCACCAGGTCGTGA
>JBMOFW010000338.1:0-1838 GCA_049318685.1 Flavobacteriales bacterium | reverse complement strand
TACCCCGAATTCCGGAAATTGATTTGATTAATGTCATAGCACAAATATACACGCAGAAAGTGAGTTACGAAGCACTTGGCATGAACTGAAGGTTACGCAACTTATACCCACGAATTAGCAACATGTAACCATTTTTCGAGCATTGCGGTATAAGCAGCCTGTAAGTTCATGACCACCCTAAAGAACATACGGCCCTTAGCTCTACTGCTTTTGTGTTTTGTCAGCTTCCTCCACCCGGCGGTAGCCCAAGAATACGAAGTAGAACCGGTGACCTTCAACTCCGCTTATGGAGATTTCGGCGCCGTTCGCTTCAACGATGGCGTAGTCTTCTGCAGTTCCCGCAGCCAGCGAAGATTGAAATCGGATATCGATTCTGCTCAATACTATACAGATATGTATGTATCAAAACTCGATATTCGCAATCACTTCGAGGATCCACGGGTTTTTTCTGAAGAGCTGTCAGGCATCTTAAATGAAGGTCCGGCCACATTCTCCTCAGACTATAAAACAGTCTATTATACAGCCAATATTGCGCCCGAAAAAACGAAAGAGACATCCGACATTGAAGTATACGCATTGGGTATTTTCAAAGCGGTTTACGAAAATGGCAAGTGGATAAAGAAAGGTGGACTCCATTTCAATTCACGAAAAGGCGAATACAGCGTTTTTCACCCTTGTCTTGCGCAAAATGACTCTGCACTTTATTTCGCTTCAAACCGAGCTGACTCATACGGCGGTTCAGACCTCTATGTATCCTTCCTTCGGAATGGAAAGTGGAGCGATCCGGTCAATTTGGGCGCCGCCATTAACACTGAGGAAAGCGAAATTTTCCCCTATGTTTCTAAAAAAGACATTCTTTATTTCAGCACCAATGGTCGCTTCACAGACCGCGAGCGTCATGATATGGACATATACTCCTGTACTTCCGCCGGTCCAAATGAATGGGATATCCCTAAAGCCATGCCATCACCTATCAATTCATTGGGTAGTGATTATGCATATGCAGAATACACCAACGAACAATTCGGATTTGTGAGTAGTGATCGTGGTGGCCAAGGTGACCGTATTTACTCTTTCAGTAAGAGTGCTCCCCAATTTTATGATTGCCTTGAAAACAATAGAACAGTTTTGTGCTATCATTTAGAAGATTATAAAATTCAATCCATCGCCAACATGCCATTGGTTTATGAATGGTCGTTGGGGGATGGCACAATACTTCGCGGCCAAGGTGTTGATCACTGCTATGAAAAAGTGGGGGTATATCAAATCAGTCTCAATTTGATTGATACCACCACGAACCAAGTGTTCATGAATGCATCTACTACCGAGTTGACGATTCGTGAGTTTGAGCAACCATTCATTCTTTCGAACGATAGCGTAGTCATGAATACTTCCATGCGATTCTTCTCAGATGACTCGGAAATTAAGTCATTCAAAGCAGACAAACACTATTGGATCGTAGACAATGCGTTCACCTACCAAGGCGACACGCTTGATTTCACCTTTACCACTCCGGGATATCATACAGTAGTGTGTGGTGCGGTGAGCAAACCTCAGGGAGGTAAAGAGCAAAAGAAATGTGCCTTCAAGCAGATATATGTATTGGAGCACTCAACAAAAGGGTTCCCACAAGCAGATCCAGATCCAACTGCTGTGCCTGTCGAGAACATTGTACTTCATTCAAAAGTCAATTTTGCGGAGAAAAAACAGAATTTACTCTACCGCATAATCGTCGCGAAGAGCACCGAACGTCTTCCAATGAACCATCCAACATTTGAAAAAGTGGATGCAGAAATAGTTGAAACATTAGATACTTTGGGAACTTATACCTATAGTGT
>JBMOFW010000337.1:0-1840 GCA_049318685.1 Flavobacteriales bacterium | reverse complement strand
GCAGATTAGCAAGTTTCTTCGGACGTCCTATATTGAATGGTAATTGGAATGGCACATGGAACACGTTACGTACTACATGTATTGCTGAATTCCCTACGTTGAATTTCGAATTAGAAAAGTTTCGCTCTGCCCTTGGTTTACATGATCAGACTATTTCGGAAAAAATGAAGGTCCTATCGAGAAGCGCCGATTCTAAAGAAGGCGTCTTTCGACTGATAGTAATGAATCGGTGTTTGAAGAACAAGCGTTTAGTTGCTGCTCTATGCTGCCGCTGTGGTAAAGTAGTAAAGACACGGAATATTCATCATAATTGCGATAGTAACTGTGAATTGTCTCAGAATTCAAGTTACATTTGCGTGGATACGGACATATTTGCTGAAATTCTAAATGGGCGGTTTCGGACTTTAAACGATTCACAGCGAACTTTGGTAGTGGAAGTCATAACAAAGAAGCCGAACATTTTCATAACTGGGGGACCAGGAGTGGGAAAGTCGTATGTTATGTCCTTCTTGAGAGACTATATGTATAGACACTACCTTGAATACGAGACTGTAGAAGTCACTGCCTCTTCAAACATCGCAGCATCTTTGATCAAAGGGGAAACAATTCATAAATTCTTGCAAATTAAAAATCCTGAAAGTATTGAGCCGTACATTAATTTACGTGGCAATGACTTGATTAATTTTGTTAATGGGCATATCAACCGTCTCCACAAAAATGATCCTGATCATATGTTAATCCCGACCTATGAAAGGCTGATAGTCCTTATGATTGACGAAGTGCAACAAATCAATGCAGATCTTTGGTCCTTTATAGATTATTTTCTCCGAATAATAAGAAATAAAATGAAAGAGCCTTTCGGAGGTGTATGGCTTATTGCATGTGGAGACGTCATGCAGATTCCACCTATCTTCAAGAAGGATTTATGCAAAATATATAAATCGTCATATTATTCATTGTTTTTTCAAGACCCTTCCTTTAGCGAAGGAAACTTTCACATTGGATACTTGAAGGAGATTGTGCGACAAAGCGACAGAAATTACATTGATTTAATTTCTTCGGTTCGCTTAGCTTCTTATGATGAGGCGAAATTAAATTCAATTAACGATACAAGCTATTTCGGCACCGAAGTACCTTCTCAGGCTAGGGATGTTTGTGCGCAAGCTGGCTTGCAGTATGATCCAGATGACAATCGTCGCTTCTATTTGGATGAGAACCGAATTGATGTTTCCTTGTGGACACGATCAAAAAGGAATATAGACTTCAATTCGACGAGAAAAGAATCCGAAGAAGCATCATTATCAACCTTAACAAAAACCTTATTTCTTATAACTGAGCACGACCAAAAGAAACCTATACTGGACGCAAAATATCAGATTCTAGGAGCAAACCTCATTTCAATTGAAGCACACGATTCTTTTTCGTCTTTACCATTGCATGTTCAAGGAGATTATGTAACGAAGCTGAAAGCAATGTTGCAGCGGGATGCCTCGAGTAAACTGGAATCTACTTTGAGTTTAAATGTAGGAATGCTAGTCCAACTCACGCTGAATATTAAGGATCATCCAAAGCGAAGTTTGGCCGTTGTTTCTAGTTTTACATACGAAGGAAATGATTTAGTAAAGATAACCCTTCGATCAAGATGCTCGCTCGGTGATTTGAATGACGGAATATCGTTTACCGTTGAGAAATCAGAAGTAACCATGGAACACAAGTTTGACGAGGCACAGGTTAGGAAAGGATTCCCCCCGAGCTTAATCCTGAAGCGTCGGCAGTTTCCTTTTGCTGACGCTAGTGTGATGCTCATTCACAATTGCATCGGAATGACTATTGATGTTCC
>JBMOFW010000336.1:0-1841 GCA_049318685.1 Flavobacteriales bacterium | reverse complement strand
CAACTCAAAGACGGCCTCGTGACCTGTCTTTCATAGAGAATATAAGCAATGATCTACGACAAACTCACACAAAAAGAAACGAAACTGGCCGTTATTGGTCTCGGTTATGTAGGACTTCCAATTGCCTTGGAATTTGCCAAGAAAATTAAAGTAGTTGGATTTGACATCAACAAAGCTCGCGTAGAAATGATGCGCAATCATCAAGACCCTTCCAATGAGTTGGATTCGTCTGCTTTTGATGGCGCAGATATTACGTTTTCTTGTGATCTCAATGATTTGAAAGACGTAACATTTTTCATTGTGGCTGTTCCGACACCAATCAACAACATGAACTTGCCGGATTTAGGTCCTGTATTGAGCGCTTCACGCACAGTAGGTCAAGTGTTGAAAAAGGGCGATTACGTCGTGTACGAATCCACCGTGTATCCCGGTTGTACCGAAGACGATTGTGTGCCGATTCTCGAAGAATTGAGTGGATTGAAAATGGGAACCGATTTCAAGGTAGGTTATTCTCCTGAGCGTATCAATCCTGGTGATAAAAAGAACACCATTCGCACCATCACCAAAGTAGTGAGTGGATGTGATGCTGAATCTTTGGATCAAATCAGCAAGGTGTATGAATTGGTTGTTGATGCTGGTACTTTCAAAGCGTCGACCATCAAAGTAGCCGAAGCTTCTAAAATTATTGAAAATACCCAGCGCGACGTCAATATTGCCGTAATCAATGAGTTGTCGTTAATTTTGAGCAAAATGGGTGTAAACACCTACGATGTATTGGAAGCCGCCTCTACCAAGTGGAACTTCCTCAACTTTAGTCCCGGACTCGTTGGTGGTCACTGCATTGGCGTTGACCCGTACTACCTCGTTTACAAAGCGAAGAAAGTAGGTTATTATTCCAAGGTAATTAGTTCAGCACGTTATGTGAATGACAGCATGGGCTTTTATGTTGGTAAACAGACTGTCAAGAAAATTTTGGAACAAGGCCGCAATGCTTTGGAATCGAAAGTGCTTGTATTGGGTGCTACATTCAAAGAAAACGTGAGCGATATCCGTAACTCGAAAGTGGTGGATATTATCCGCGAATTGGAATCGTTCTCTGTACATGTCGATGTGGTAGATCCACATGCCGATTCACATGAATTGCATGAAGAATATGGCTTCGGCTTGGTGGAAAATCCATCACTTGGGGCCTATGACGCCGTGATTCTCGCTGTTTCTCACAAAGAATATATGAATTTAGACGAATCTTATTTCCAAGGATTGCTGCGCGATGGCAAAGGTGTTTTCGTTGATTTGAAAGGCCTTTACCGCGGCAAGATTCACAACATGGAATATTGGAGTTTGTAATTCACGTTTTGTGACAATTTAATGCCAATTCAGTGGTAGAGGGGTACTACATTCGCGCCCCAAAACCTCTATCGATGAACATATCCCTTAAATCGATAACGGTGGTTTTGGCCACCGTTTTCTTTTGTATCTCCGCCGCAGCGCAAACAGACACAATTCCTCCAAGGATCGCCGAGCTGATTCGCCCTCTTCCCATTTCCGTTGATTTAATGGTTCCTTTAGAAATTTCGGAAAAGCGCTTATCCGGATTCGGTTCTTCAGCAGGTAGAAATGTGCAATTGATTACCGCGAAAGAATTGGAACAACTTCCAGTGAAAACATTCAATGAAGCGCTGCTGTATGTTTCCGGCGTTGATATGCGCCAACGCGGTCCTCTAGGAGCGCAAGCCGACCTTAGCATTCAAGGTAGCACCTTTGAGCAAGTATTGATATTGATCAATGGCATCCCCATGCGCGATCCGCAGACCGGTCACCACCAGTTAAATTTGCCCATC
>JBMOFW010000335.1:0-1849 GCA_049318685.1 Flavobacteriales bacterium | reverse complement strand
CAATTCAATTACTTGCCGACTGATTGGTATTCCAATTATTCTACTCACGATGCCGAACAAGACACTCTTACCAAATACTTGTCAAAAACTATATTCAAAAAACTTGTTTTCGCAACTATTGATCTTTCCAAAATAAAATTATCCGAAGATGGATCATTGCATATATACTTAAACTGGAAAAGCAATAATCTTACATCAAACTCCTTATCGGAAACAAACTTAGAAATTGGCAAATACACTATAAAACAAACGGGGTGCACTTTTGAAATAGCTGATTCCTTTATGCTAATAGAACGAATAAATGAGAGCTTCGGCGATAATCAGACTCTGTCACCATCGAATTTTAAAGCCGCGGCTGGAGCGTCCATGTTATGGACATTTAAATCATCAGACCCCTATTTCAGTCAAAATAGTTGGCAGAAATTGGTTAACAAACTTCAGCCATCTATAGGCGTCAATGTTAGCTACTTAGATTTTAGCACGCAAAAGGATTTCGAAATTGGCACAGGCTTAGTTCTTGGCTTATTTGACAACAATATCTTTTTTGGAGTGGGCACCAATCTTCACTCGCTACGAAATATTACTATAAAAAATCCATTAAATGAAAGTGCGAATTACTTCTCCATAGGATTTAGTTTTGCTAAACTTTCAGACAGAATAAGAAATGACAACGACTAATTCAGTTATCCCATTTTTGCGACAAAATAAATAGGAAACGTATGATAAAGGCAGATCCAATCTTTTGGATTTTCCTCTTCTCCAATAAGACATACTCAAAGCTTTGCAATTAATCCCGCTACTTAACGGCATTCTAATCATTCAATTCCTCACTCCTGAATAAACAAAACAGGAGTGAGGAATTCCAAATTAGGAATTCTGAATTAGGAATTATCTTTTATTCCGGTAGGACTGTTGGTTGTTGTTCTTCTTGCTCTTTCTTGCGCAAAAAGAATTTGCGCACTGCTATACCCACGGCACCTAGTCCGACGAGAATGATTTTCCAGAACTTCAAGATCAAGGCAAAGAATCCCACTTTCGCCAACACCTTTCCCGCTACCAATCCACCGATGGTCCATGCTGCTACTTGATCGACATCAGGATTGAAATCAGCGTATGTTTCTCCTGACGCAAACCCAATAACAAACAGGACGCTCGCTGCGCTCGCTACGGGACACTCGCCCCTGCGGGGCTTCGTTACAGGACGTCCCGCATGTGCGGGACTACAGGACGTCTCGCCTTTGGCGAGACTACGGGTGTCGGGATGGGGTTGAGGGAAAAGAATATTAATATTGAAAGAGCTGTATATTCGTTCAAAGTCTTCAACTATGAAAACCATACAGCTCCTGATTGCATCAATCCTAGTAGTTATTTCAATAAGTGTATCCGCCCAAATCACCGTAAAAATAAATTCGGGAACATTGAATTTACGTTCTGAACCCAACAAAGAATCACGGGTAGTAGCTCAAATGAAAAATGGAACACTACTTTCTTTTGCAGGCTTAACCCAAGCCGGTTGGATTAAAGTGAACTATAATCCCTGGTACAACAACGATGAAAATGATGGTCCCACTTTAGAAGGCTGGGTAAGCATTGACTTCATCGAATCGGACATGTTTCACTCAACGACTTTTCAAGCATTGCCTGATACATTATTGCCTGACGGATGCGGCACATATTACAATCATCCCACTGGAACCATTGCCTCCAATTTTTTCAGCGATACACTCTACACACGCATCGACAATAAGATCGTTATTTTTTCATACGACGAAAAACAGCAGGTCTATATCCACGAAAATCAACGCATCGAATTTATCACTTGGCCAACCGACTACGGTTATGAATATCT
>JBMOFW010000334.1:0-1851 GCA_049318685.1 Flavobacteriales bacterium | reverse complement strand
ATTAAGGATGCCCAATTTTGGCTGAATGATGCCGAAATGATCATGCCAAGTGAAGCGATAGCCAATATGAAATAATGGTAAAATTTTCCTTTATCGAAACCCAAATGAACAACAATCGTGTTTTTCCCGGATTGTTTATCATTGACGTGATCGCGTAAATTATTCAGGTTGAGCACGCCTGTGCTAAGCGCACCGATAGTCAATGCGTTCCATAGGGCACCCCAACCCCACGAATGAGCCAAAACAAAGTGCACTCCGATAACCCCAATCAAACCAAAGAAAACAAAAACAAATAAATCTCCAAGCCCTTTGTATCCATATGGATTCTTTCCTGCAGTGTATTTGATAGCGGCTGCGATAGATGCCAATCCAAGTATTGTGAAAACAAGCATCATTATGAGTTGAGTGCTCACTCCAAAAGACAACCACAATGTGCAGAGGCCGACAATCAAAGCCAACAAAGAGGTTAGAATTATGGCTCCTTTCATTTGCTTCGGACTTATTTCGCCCGCCTGAACGGAACGTTTGGGACCTACACGTTGATCGTTATCCGTGCCGTGTGTGTAATCTCCATAATCATTGGCCAAATTGGATAAAATTTGAAGAAGCAATACAGTCAACCAAAGAAGGCTGAAAATACTTACTGAGAAATTTGGTGAACTCCAAGCCGTAGACGCCCCCGCAAAGACTACGGAAGACGCCAATGGGAGCGTGCGAAGGCGCATCGCCTTCAACCACTTCTTCATGCTTATGGGAATTTCGGATACTTTTGAAAGTCGGGATCGCGCTTTTCAAGAAATGCCTTCTTTCCTTCTTGGGCCTCTTCTGTTAGATAGTAAAGCAACGTAGCATCACCAGCGAATTCCATCAAACCTCGCTGTCCGTCCAACTCCGCATTCAAGCCGCGCTTGATCATTCGAATAGCCAACGGACTGCGTTTCATCATGGTCTTGCACCACTTCACTGTTTCGTTTTCGAGTTCACTCAATGGCACAACTTTATTCACCATGCCCATATCTTCGGCTTCTTTCGCGGTGTATTGTTCGCACAAAAACCAGATTTCACGGGCTTTTTTCTGACCGACATGTCGCGCCAAATAGTTCGATCCAAAACCAGCATCGAAGCTTCCCACCTTTGGCCCCGTCTGTCCGAAACGTGCATTTTCAGAGGCAATAGTCAAGTCACAAACCACGTGAAGTACATGTCCACCGCCAATAGCATAGCCATTGACCATAGCTACAACCGGCTTAGGTAGCTCGCGAATACGTTTGTGCAGATCAAGCACATTCAAACGGGGAACACCGTCTTCTCCAATGTAGCCGCCAACGCCTTTCACATTCTGGTCTCCTCCGCTGCAAAACGCTTTGTCTCCAATACCAGTAAGGACAACCACCGCGATATCTTGACGCTCACGACAAATGTCCATTGCATCAATCATTTGCAAATTGGTTTCCGGACGGAAGGCATTATACACTTGAGGGCGATTGATGGTGATTTTAGCAATGCCTTCATAATATTCAAAAAGAATATCTGAATATTCTTTGATGGTGGTCCAAGTGCGATTTGACATAGTCTGAAATAATGAGTGCGAATTTAGCACGTATGCGCTATTTCGCAGTATGTTCTTTGATAAAGGTGAAAAACCCTTTTAGGACAGAATCATTTTCAAGTCTGGGGGTAAATACCTCCAGTATAGAACAATTTGTATTAGCGAAAAGTTTTTCCAGTGATGCATTTAAATCAGCGATATTATGTGCCGACAAATACTCAAGTCCGTACATTTTAGCAACACCTTCACACGTGCGATGATGATGCGTTTCAAAATATTTTTCTAATGCGTCGGTCGTTTTT
>JBMOFW010000333.1:0-1893 GCA_049318685.1 Flavobacteriales bacterium | reverse complement strand
GGAAGTTTCTTTGGAGGCACAGGCGATGAAGCTTGCTTTGTAGCGAGTCCCAATCCGACAAATGGAAATATTTATGTGGCAGGAGGTACAACAGGCGCTATTCCTGGAAATAAAATCGGGGTCCTACAACCTACATATCAAGGGGGAGAAACCGACGGATTTATCACAGAATTGCGTCCCGATCTATCTGGGATAGTAAGATCAACCTATCTTGGAACCAACAGAACCGATCAGGTATATGGTTTGAAATTTGATAAAAATGGTTTCCCTTATGCTATGGGAACCACAACGGGAACTTGGCCGGTATTGAATGCAACGTATAGCAATCCGGGCAGCTCTCAGTTCATCACAAAATTAAGACCCGATCTTTCTGCCCGTGTTTATTCTACTGTATTTGGGAATGGTTTGTCTGATCCCAATATTTCGCCAATCGGCTTTTTGGTTGACCGTTGCGAAAATGTCTACGTAACAGGTTGGGGTGGAAGCATCAACAATTTTAAAAATTATACAACCGGAAATACGAATGGACTGCCATTGCAAGATCCATTATCGGCAGTGGGCGCCCCAGATGGAGAAGATTTTTACTTTTTTGTTTTGAAAAGAGATGCGCAGTCTTTGTTGTTCGCATCAAACTTCGGACAATTCAGGGGGAATACCGGAGATCATGTAGATGGCGGTACCAGTAGGTTTGATGAGAATGGCACCATCTATCAATCGATGTGTGCCAATTGTAATGGAGGTGCTACATTTCCAACAACACCAGGTGCTTGGAGAAGAATCAATGGCAGCAGCAACTGTAATGAAGCTGCAGTAAAAGTGGAGATGAATTTTGCAGGCGTGGATGCATCTGCAAGACCCACCATCAACTCCGTAGTGAACGACTCTTCGGGTTGTGTGCCCTTTCGTGTAGACTTCACCGATACCCTGCAGAAAGCAAAAACAATGTACTGGGATTTTGGAAACGGATTGAAAGACACTACGACAGCTCCGGATTTTTCTACCTTCACAAACTATCAATCGCTTGGTACTTTCACGGTTAGAGTGATTGCAGAGGATTCAACCACTTGCAACATACGCGATACCGCCTTCCTTACCATACTTTCCGGTGGAGATATCGCAACACTCGATTTTACCGCTTCTAAAGATTCGCCTTGCACCAACCTGAGCTACAGTTTCATCAATCGTTCTACAGCAACCAGTGGCAATTTTACGAATTCAAGTTTTGTATGGGATTATGGAGATGGGTCACCCCTAGATACTTCATTCAATGGACAACACACATTTCCCTCTGTCGGAAACTATAACGTCACTTTGAAACTGATCAACATTCAATTCTGCAATGCACCAATTTCAAAATCCAAAGAGATAAACGTTAACCCTTTGGTGAAAGCTGATTTTAAAGTGGATACACTTGGCTGCGCTCCTTACAATGCAGTGTTTACGAATCTATCCAGTTCAACCAATCTCATTTGGCAATTCAGTGACGGAACTACTTCGACTGCAGTAAATCCGGTAAAGCTATTCTCATTGCCAGGAACTTATAGTGTCCGACTCATCGCCATCGATTCTAACACGTGTAACAAAAGAGATACCACCGAATTTATAACTGTTCGTGCCATACAAGGTCCGGATGCTTTTTTCAGCTGGAGCCCAGATCCTCCCATTACAAACACACCTGTAGCTTTTAGCAATGGAAGCAATGGAGCTGTCCGCTACCAATGGAATTTTGGTGATGGAGAAAGCAGTACCGAAACCAATCCAGAGCACCTGTACCTTGCAACAGGTTCTTATAACGCTCAGCTAATCGCAACCAATTCATTTGGTTGTACCGATACTTTTACCAGAAGGGTAAATGCATTGATAGAACCTCTGCTAGATGTGCCCAATGCGTTT
>JBMOFW010000332.1:0-1894 GCA_049318685.1 Flavobacteriales bacterium | reverse complement strand
GGTTGGGCACCTTGGCAGGCATTACTTTCGGTTCCTCGAGACTGTCGTCGAAGTTGGCTTGGAAGTCAACCGTTTCTTTATCGAGGTCTTCGAGAAGTTCTTCAGCGATTTTTCGCAGGCGTGCTTCGGTATAACGCATGGCCGCAGCATTGTCGCCGTCCATACTTCCGAAGTTACCTTGACCGTCTACCATGGGGTAACGCAACGACCAATCTTGGGCCATACGCACCATGGTTTCGTAAACGGCGCTGTCGCCATGCGGGTGAAATTTACCGAGGACCTCCCCTACAATACGCGCAGATTTTTTGTGGGGGCGATTCGACATCACGCCCAATTCAAGCATTCCGAACAACACGCGGCGGTGAACGGGTTTCAATCCGTCACGCACGTCTGGTAAAGCACGAGACACGATCACCGACATCGAATAATCGATGTAGGCTGACTTCATTTCATCTTCAATGTTGATTCTGACTATTTTTTCACCTTCTGCCATTTCGTCTAGGTTTTAATTCGCGCACGGTATTTGGTTTCCGCGGCTCGCGAAAGTACGATTTTCGGGGTGTTTTATAAGATTGTTTTGTTTCGTTTTTATTCACATACACACATAATAATGTGAATAATTAGAGCAACGAAATCATTGATTTGCGGTCTATACAAATACATTTGGAAAACCGTACCTTAGCAATAAGGTTGAACAGAAAGAATAAAGTTGGAGTTTTTATGAGTATGGAAGCTAAATTTTCTCCTCAGGTAAAGGATGTAATTACCTACAGTCGCGAGGAAGCACTTCGCCTCGGTCACAGCTACATCGGTGTTGAGCACCTTCTTTTAGGGCTTATTCGCGAAGGTGAAAGCGTGGCTGTCAAGGTGTTGGTCAACCTCGAAGTGGACTTGAGCAAGTTGCGCAAGATGATCGAAGGCTCGATCAAATCTACAGCTTCCCAAACCACCGCGGCATCTCCCGGTGCCTCTAGCATGATTCCATTGGTGAAACAAGCGGAGCGCATCTTGAAGATCACGTACCTCGAAGCAAAAACGTTTAAAGCCACATTGGTGAGCACAGAACATTTGCTTCTCTCTATTTTGAAAGATCAAGACAATGTGGCTACACGAACGCTTAAAACTTTTGGCGTGGATTATCAGATTGTTCGTGATGAACTTGAAAACATGTCCGGATTGCTAAGTGATCAGGATCTTCCAAAGGCTGAACTTCCGGGTTCTGCTGATGATGAAGACGATGATCGCGGTTTCGGTGGTGGCGGCAGCGGATCTTCCGGTACGTCGAAAAAGCCAGGTGAAAGCAAAAGCAAAACTCCGGTGCTCGATAATTTCGGTCGCGATTTGACCAAGCTCGCTGAAGAAGGCAAGCTCGATCCAATCGTTGGTCGTGAAAAAGAAATCGAACGCGTTTCTCAAATTCTCAGTCGCCGCAAAAAGAATAATCCCATCCTTATCGGTGAACCCGGTGTGGGTAAATCTGCCATTGCGGAAGGTTTGGCATTGCGCATCATTCAAAAGAAAGTTTCGCGTGTGCTTTTCAATAAGCGCATTGTAACGTTGGATATCGCCTCATTGGTTGCCGGAACAAAATACCGCGGTCAATTTGAAGAACGAATGAAAGCAGTAATGAATGAATTGGAAAAATCTCCGGATGTGATCCTATTCATTGATGAAATCCACACCATTGTTGGTGCCGGCGGTGCTAGCGGTTCTTTGGATGCATCAAATATGTTTAAACCGGCTCTGGCACGCGGCGAAATTCAATGTGTTGGTGCTACCACACTAGATGAATATCGTCAATACATCGAGAAAGATGGTGCCTTGGAACGTCGCTTCCAAAAAGTGATTGTTGATCCTACCACTATCGATGAAACGATTCAAATCTTGCACAATA
>JBMOFW010000331.1:0-1907 GCA_049318685.1 Flavobacteriales bacterium | reverse complement strand
CCATATTGGGGTGTCACCAAACTCTCAAACCACCAAACGAATAAACCACCAAACTCTCAAACCCTCAAACTACCAAACCACCAAACTCTCAAACCCTCAAACTATCACACTAATTGTGCGAGGTGTTCGAGCATGCGGATGTACTCGGGGGTGAGGGAGACGTTGCGGCGGGCCATCATGCGTTGGGCGGTTTCGAGGGCTTTGTTGAGCTGATACGGTTCGAAGCCGTCAGCGCCTCCCCAAGAGAAGCTCGGAATGTGTTTGTCAGGAAATGCTGCGCCGAAAATATTCGCGCAAATACCGACAACGGTGCCCGTATTGA
Organism: Flavobacteriales bacterium; assembly: GCA_049318685.1. Lineage (GTDB taxonomy): Bacteria > Bacteroidota > Bacteroidia > Flavobacteriales_D > Sanyastnellaceae > JAIXWP01. Next base: position 1,585 of record JBMOFW010000331.1, on the reverse strand, counting down.
ACATTGTGTTGATGCCGCTTTTGGAGTGATCGCCCATAATTAGACCACAAAATGTAAGTCCCGTATCTACATAATCATTGAAGGTGTAGTTCCAAATTTTAACCGGCGAATAATTGTTTTTTAAATTCGAATTATTCGTATCCGCTCCAAGGTTGCACCATTCCCCAAGGATGGAATTGCCGAGAAAACCATCATGGCCTTTATTTGAATAAGCCTGAATGACACTATTGCTAATTTCGCCGCCTACTTTCGAGTAGGGGCCAATGGTGGTCGGGCCATATATTTTTGCACCCATTTTCACGCCGGCATGTTTACCCAGATAAAATGGGCCTCTAATCATGGAACCTTCCATGATTTCTGCATCCTCATCAATGATAATAGGACCATCGGTTGTATTCAAAAAACAACCAACCACATTCGCAGATGGCGAAATAAATACTTTTGAAGGATCACCAATGACGCGAACACTGTCATCCGGGTGAGTAAACGCATTACTATTCTTCCACAAGGAAACATCTTCATGGATGGCTTGACCATTTTTTGAGAAAATATCTGTGATGCGATCTATGCGCAAGAGCGCACCGGCAAATTCTTTTTTTGAATCTCCGATATCATTGCTTTCATGATCGGTTTTCAACGCTATAAAGAAATCACCCTGCACAAGGGCCTCTCCTTCCTGAAGTTCTTCCAACGCTTGAACGAGCTCCTCCGTTGGGAGGACACGCGCATTGATAAGTAAAATATCCTTTTCAGCAGAGGCCGGAAACAGTTCGCGCAAATAGCCTCGCGTGCGATGTGCTACCGGGCAATTCAATACTAAGGCCCATTTTTCAGCGATTGTATAAATCCCAATACGCAAATCACCTACAGGCCGAGTATAAACTAAAGGCAAATAATTCGGCCATGTTTGATCTTCGAACAGTACAGCTACCATAATACAATCAATTATTTTGTGAAAACGCTTCGCACTTCGCTAACAACATAATTCACCTCTTCTGCACTCATGGGCACGTACAATGGTAAAATAATGCTTCGATCGGCAGCGTCTTCAGAAATTGGTAAGTGGTATTGCTCCCCTTTTGAAGCATAAGCTGTTTCGCGGTGTGTAGTCATTACTCCTCGGCGTGTAGAAATTCCCCGATCGAGCAATTGTTGCATGACCTCATTTCGATCAAAGGGACAATTTTCTTTCAAATAGATACTGAATGATTGGTAACTGGTAAAGTAACCTTCCTGCTCGCGAGGCAGTCGTATCATATCTAAATCTGCAAATGCATCAAGATATGTGAAAGCGATTTTACGTCGCTCTTCAACAAGCCAATCAAGCCTTTCCAGTTGTTTGATACCTACAGCGGCTTGAATGTCTGTCATCCGATAATTATACCCTACTTCTAAGTGATCTTCAATGATCACTTTATCACTCAAGTGACGCACTCGGTCATTTACAGACATGCCGTGTTGACGGAGCAATTTGAGTCGGTTGTAATAATCTTCTCGTGAAGTAGTCACCATACCACCATCACCGGTAGTAATCACTTTACGTGGATGGAAGCTAAAACAGACGAGATCTGAATGCGATCCAATT
>JBMOFW010000330.1:0-1931 GCA_049318685.1 Flavobacteriales bacterium | reverse complement strand
GTGTTGAATTCTTGCCTCCCGTTGAGGTCGGTGAGTTGGTTTCGCTGAAAGCTTCTGTAAATTATGTTGGACGAACAACGATGATTGTGGGGATACGAGTTGAATCATTGCATCCACAATCGGGTGTGTTGAAGCACACCAACTCTTGTTATTTCACGATGGCAGCCAAGGATGAACAAGGCCAATTGCGTGAAGTACCCGCCCTTCAACTCTCAAATGAAACGCAGCTCCGTCGTTTTTGCGAGGGCAAGGCCATCCGCAAACTTTCGCTGCAGAAGCGCGAATACCTTAAGGCCAATCTGGAAGGGATTGATATGCAGGAGCGCATGGCAATGACTATTGACGAGCGCGTAGATGTTACGTTTAGTTCATAAGTGCCCAAGCGTGTGCAGTGCGGAAACACATAATTTTACCTCATGGAATGGAATGAACTGATAACTTGGTTGTCCTCTGAACCTGTTCGAAAAGTGCTCGGAAATCCGCGCGTGTTTCGTCCGGGCAGTATCTTACTGCATGTGCATGAACAGGTCAATGGTGTGTTTGTGCTCACAAAAGGTGATATCATGGCACAGCTTGCTCATGGCGGAATGCTTGCGCTTCAAGCACCCACATGTGTAGGAGAGTTGGGCTTTTTGGGTCACAATCCGGCGGTTGCAACAGTCGAGTGCAAATCAGAAGTGGAGGCCTATTTTATTGATCGTGGTTGCCTCTTTGCGCTCAATGAGATTGACCATCACAAAGGAATGGAACTGATGCTGCTTCTTTCCAGAATGGCACTCGAACGCTGGGGTGGACGTTATCACGATCGTTATATTGCATTAGTTGCACACGACGGTAAGAAGGCCGAGTTGATTGATTTCGTTCGTCGCCATCGAGATTATTTTGAGCGTCACAACCTGATTGCAACGCGCACTACCGGCAAACGACTCACTGCTGAACTTGGACTTACAATAGCGCGTACCACACTTTCAGGACCTATGGGAGGTGATCAGGAAATTGGTGGCCTTGTATCTAACGGATTAATTGAGGCGATTTATTTCTTCCGTGATCCCGCATGGTCAGCGCCACACTTATCGGATGTGAATGCGCTGGTGCGCATCTGTGAGGTACACAATGTGCCGATTGCAACCAACGCAGCTACAGCGGAGCTTATGGTGATGAATCGGTAGTCGGTTTAATTGCCAGCCCACCGTGCTCCGAAAAGCCCAACGGCCAATTCGCCCCGAACTTGGGCGAATAGCATGTACACGATTATCAGGGTCAGCATCCTTGCTCTTCTCGTCTTAAGCTTGGAGAAGATAAAATCTACTCCCATCATGTGATGAGTATGAAATAATCCTTTGTCTTTAAATCTGAATGTTGGATAGCTTGACGCATGGTGTAATGAAATGCGCATAGCAAATATTACCTATGTCGTCATCTAGGAGGGCTTCTGTGTTTTTGCTGGAAGGCTTGGTTTTACAGCGTTTTCGTAAATCGCGCGCGTCGTTCGCCATTCGAAAAATAGGTAAATCGTGCGATTGAAATGCCCCTCACCAAGAGGGTAGCTTTCCATTAAAATTCAACGCTATGAAAAACGCACTTTTTTCCCTCGTCCTGATGCTTGTTACACCCATGTTCTTGAACGCTCAGTTAAATGCTCGTCCGAGTGACCATGATCTTGCGCCCGTTTACGAGCGTGTTGCCTCAAGTCATGGAGTAGCCAAGGGGCGCATTGTTGGGATGGAAATCTACCGAAATCAGGAAGGTACCCTGTGCTATTATCACTATACACTGGAAGTTGAACAAGCCATCAAAGGAAAATTACCGGCTAGCATAGTGGTTATTCAGGAGGTTGCATCCATCCCGACGGAAATGGAGCATAATACAGCGTCTACACTTCCAATCGGATCAGAGCTCATAGCTTTCTTCGATCGTATTCCGAAGGATTG
>JBMOFW010000329.1:0-1934 GCA_049318685.1 Flavobacteriales bacterium | reverse complement strand
ATCGAGAAATCGAACACTTTGTCGACGATTCCGGATCGGTATTTTTCGAAGCCATGGAATTCGTTTGAATTGAAAGCACATCTGAACAATCTTCTCTCAGGAGGAAATTAAGACTAAAAAATCATCAACGAATGGCACGGAATGAGGACGATTTGCATTGGTTGTTGCGCAGGCAGCTACTCGAGGCGGATGAACAAGAGAAGTCTTCGTCCTTCGCTCAGGCTGTAAATAAAGCCTACCGCGTATTCGATGACAACTACTTGCGGATTAAGCTAATCTTACGCCGCAAAATCTATCAGCTGGTTCAATCAAATGCCGAATTACAGCGATTGATTCAGGAGAAAAACGAACAGCTCAACTCGGAAGCGAGTCAACAAAAGCGACTGATTGAAAACCTCCATAGAGCAGAGGTTATAGCACACCTTGGAAGTTTCAGTTGGAGTATTGAGTATCGTCAAATTGAATTTTCGGAGAATTTATGTAACCTGTTGGGTATTCCCGGAAGCATCGCCAATCCGCTCACGCTGATACGAAAATTTGAGGCAGCCGCTGAAATCGTTTCGGCCTTTAAGTCGGCAACGCCTATTAGCAGTGCTGTCAGCATAGATAATCTCAAGCTTAACGGTGATCGCCGTTATTTTGAACTCGAGGCGCAACTGTCCTTTAATGAGCAAGGAAGATTGATGCAGATATCCGGTATTTTCAAGGAAAGCACTCACTTGGTTCATGTCAATAATAGGGCTGAAGATCAAAAGAAATTTTATGAGGCCATTCTCAATAATATACCGGTAGATATCGCCATTTTTAATGAGGATCATAAGTACCTCTACTTGAATCCCGTCGCTGTGCGCAATCAGGAGGTGAGGGATTTCCTCCTAGGACGCGATGACTTCGATTACTGCAACTTCAAGAAGTTGGATACCGGCAAAGCGATCGTACGCAGGGATATTTTCAATCGCGTCAAGGCAACAAAGCTTCCCTTGGAGTTCGAAGATTCTTCAGCGAATGCAGATGGAACTCCAATCCATGTTTTGCGTCGCTTCTTTCCCGTTATGAATTCAGAAGGCAATTTTGCCTTCATGATTGGATATGGTGTGGATATCACCAAAATGAAAAACCAGGAGTTGTCGCTCGAACATTCGCTTCAAGAGAAGGAAGCATTGCTTGGGGAAGTCCACCATAGTGTGAAAAACAACCTGACGTTGATTGTTGCGCTACTTGAAATTAATAGCACACATGAAAAGGATGAGCTCGTTAAGAAGTACTTCAATGAGATTCGTAACCGAATCAGCGCAATGGCGCTGATTTACGATAAGCTCTATCGCTCGGAAGTCTTTAATCGTATCGGTTTACGGGAGTATATTCAGGCATTGACCAACTCATTACAGCAAACCTATTTGCATGGTCGCCGTGATGTTGTTGAATTGGATGTGGATGAGATTTATGTCGATAACAAAAATGCCGTGCCATTGGCCTTGTTAGTGAACGAGCTTGTAAGTAATGCATTTTTTCATGCTTTTGCCAAATGCGACTTTCCCAAGCTATTGCTCGCTTTGAAAAATACCGATCAGGGCATTCGCCTCACGGTAAGTGATAACGGACCAGGTTTACCCGAGGGAGTCGATCCTTACACGGGAAAAACATTTGGCTTTAAATTGATTAGTTTGTTTGCGCGCCAATTGAAGGGTAAACTTCAAATTCAATCCGATAACGGACTTCATGTTGACGTGTTGTTCCAAAATCTGGATGGAATTCGTGGATAACCGCATTTTGAGGCCATCTTTGCCCTATCATTATTTCGTATGAATGCATTTATTGTAGATGGAGTGCGCACTCCAATTGGAAATTTTGGAGGAACACTTGCCGAGTTGAGAGCAGATGATCTTGCGGCGATTGTCCTCAAAGGTTTGGTTGACAGACATCCATCACTCGAC
>JBMOFW010000328.1:0-1952 GCA_049318685.1 Flavobacteriales bacterium | reverse complement strand
GCAAGGGCTACGCTTCGTTAAGCCCACGCTATGTGGTTTTGCTGCATTCCTTCACCTGTTTTGTCTTGTAAATGACGTCTGGTTATTTGTTTGAATGAATCAGTTGTTTTTTGCAACCAATCGCCTTGATGTGTTATAGCAAGAATTAGTGATAGTGGGACGTATTCTTTTGGGCGTGTTTTACACAAAAAAACAATGCGCTCACGTTTACTGTATTTTACTGTTTTATTATTTACTGCTTTTCCATCGCTTGCCCAATTGACGAATGCTTGGCGTGTGAACACGGATATGGGCACATTCGACCGAAAGCAAATCCAAGAAGCGCCATCTGGCAATATCGTTATATCCAGGATGGATGACTATAATGGTATTGGTGATGGTAACGATCTTGTGCAGTCCTACACATCCGACGGTACATTTTTGTGGAGTTTCGGCGAAGAAGACTTTTTTGATGGATCCAACAGTAATTTCATTGATATCGATTTGGATGCTGATGGCAACATCTATTTATGTGGCTCGAATTTCCCGCAGAATAGCTTATATCCAAAGTCGGAGATTATCAAGCTTTCACCAAGTGGGGAGGAGCTTTGGCGCATAAACTTTACCTTGCAGTTGACCTGGTCAGAGATGGTCTATGAAATCGAAATCACCGAGGATAACCGTATCTTTTGTTTGGCGCAGCTTTATCAAGATACGCTGCAGTCGATAGGTCCGGTGTTTATCGAGATTTCTGCCGATGGCGCTGTTTTGCAGATGCAAGAGGATTCAAATTTTGAAATTGGATACTCCCAACTATTTGCACCCGGTGATGGCTATCTCTATGCTATTGATAATGCCCATGTCGTGAAGTTAGACTACAATGGCAACATACTCTGGAACACGTCATTCAATTTTGCGGATGGCTTGCAGCCCTTTTTCCCATTCCAGAGAGTAGAGGATTGCATCACTTTTGCCAATGGTAAAATCTATGCTTGCCTTGGGTTGTATGATCCAATGGGTATTGAGCAAATCTTTGGCATTACAACTTTCAGCTTGGATGGAACCATTGAACAAACGCTCACTTATTCAATTCTCCCCGAAATATCTTCACTGTTCAATATATTTCCCAATTACATGAGGATAGACCAGTCGGGGAATATTTTCGTGGTTGGAACTCAATCATCACCCGGCGGCGACATATTGAATGCGGCAGAACGCGGGGGCAAGGGTGGAAGCACCACAACCAATTCGTTCATAACACGAATAGATAATCTTTTCGTGCAAAACTGGTCGATTGGGTACGCCCAAAGCGTCAATGTCAATACCTACACGCATGGTGCTTTTTTATCGGAGGAAAGAATCGCTGTTGTTTTCAATAACGGAAATGTGGATACGGGAACACAGCGCGTGGAGTGCTACGATAATGCTACCGGAGCGATGGTGTGGGCGCATGAAGAAACCGATAACGGGATATTTCAACGCTCCCTTTGTTCCACATTGTTTCAATCTTCGAATGGCGCTATAATCACCGCAGGCGAGGGCATCAACGTCGATGTGAATGGAACAAGTAGCAAAGTGTATTTATATCGGTACGACCTGCTTTCAAGCGGAATCGAACACAGCACGGCGCATATAGTGGGTCGCATGTGGCCCAACCCGGCCTCAAAGCAGGTGTTTGTTGAAGCATTGCCGGCAATGGAATGGCTGTATGTGTATGATAAGACAGGCAAAAGAGTAATGGCTGAACGGATTACGGGTTCGATCAAAACATTGGACGTATCAACGCTTTCACCCGGGATGTACACTCTTAGACAATCTGGTGAAACAGATGTCGCACAAAAGCTTATAGTTGAATAACAGATTGAGAAAATATAGTATTCGAGAAGAAGCGCCTGGTGTCTCCGGGCGTTTTTTTTTGCGGAGCGCATAGCGTTAACCCGAGCGTTGTGGCCATTATGAAGGAAGATGGTGTC
>JBMOFW010000327.1:0-1987 GCA_049318685.1 Flavobacteriales bacterium | reverse complement strand
TGAAGTTTGAAGTTTGAATTGTGAAGTTTGAAGTTTTTTCGAAAAAATCGAATTTGAAGTTTCATTGATTTTGAGGTTTACTTTTGTCCAAACTTGAAAAACAATGAATAAAAGCTCCGCAGATCTTCATGCACGAGTCTTTCAATTTTCCTTGCGAATCATTAAGTTGAAAAGGCGATTAGTTGAATTAAAGGAATTTGATTTAGGCAGTCAACTATTTCGCTCAGCCACTAGTATTGGAGCCAATTATGAAGAGGCTAGTTCGGCTATTTCAAAAGCGGATTTCATTTCAAAAGTGAGTATATCTGCAAAGGAAGCAAGTGAAACACTTTATTGGCTAAGACTAATTAAAGAAAGCGATGAGTTTCAGCTAAACGTTGATGATTTAGTGGATGAGGCTTCGCAGTTGCGAAAAATCTTTAGAAGCATTGTCCAAACGGCACAAGTGAATCAGAAGAAACAACTAGCAGAATCCAAGTAATGGTTGAAACTTCAAACTTCAACCTTCAGCCTTCAAACTTCAGCCTTGAGGCCGCGGAGCATTTCGCGTTTACCAGGAGGGCCGGGGAGGCGGGTCATAGAAAATCCAATATCTTGCAAATCACGTCGTACTTGTCCTTTGGCGCAATACGTGACAAAGATTCCTTCAGGTTTTAGACTTGCATAAAGCTTCTCAAAAAGTTCTCGTGTCCACATTTCAGGCTGGGCCTGGGGACCGAAGGCGTCATAAAAAATGATGTCATAATAGGCCGCTTCCAACTCAGCGTTTTGGAGTGATGTTTCTCTTTTGTGTATACTGAAATAAGGCTCAATGGAAGTCAGTTGCTCCCAAGGTGCAGCATGCAATGCTTTGAATAGCTCGCTATTATTTTCTCCAATTGTTTTGGCCACATTAATTTGATCAGTAATGCTGGTGTCTAAAGGAAGCGTTTCTAAAGTGGAGAATTGGATATGGCGATGATGTTCTGAAGCAAAATTGGCGGTCAACACGGCATTCATGCCTGTGCCAAAGCCTACTTCGAGGATTCGTATGGGATCTGTAAATGGATCGACTAGTGCTAATCCTTGGTCAATGAAGACGTAGCGTGACTCGCGCAATGCTCCATGACGCGAATGATAGGTCTCGTTCAATTCTTCATTGTATAAAGAATGTGAACCATCGCCTGTTAGAATAATATCCGGCATCTTTTTGTTCGCGTCCATGCAACAAATGTATACTTTCGCATTCATACTAAATGCATAGCGATTTATGGCAAAGAAAAACAGTACAACTTCAAAGAAGAAAGAATCAAAGAGCAAATCGATTCTCAATGAAAAATCATTGACTTTTTTAGAAAATTATATCAATAACGCTGCTCCCACCGGATTCGAATCTCCCGGTCAGCAAATGTGGCTGGATTACATTCGTCCGTATGTCGACTCGCACATCGTGGATACGTATGGTACTGTTGTGGGAGTGATCAACCCAGATGCAGAATACAAAGTGGTTGTGGAAGCACATGCGGATGAGATCAGCTGGTTTGTACATTACATCACTCCGGATGGATTTATTTATTTACGCCGCAATGGCGGAAGCGACCATATGATCGCTCCAAGCAAACGCGTGAATATCCATACGGAGAAAGGCATTGTGAAAGGAGTTTTCGGATGGCCAGCGATTCACACGCGTGCGGAGAAAGAGGAAACGCCAAGTATGAAAAACATCTTCTTGGAAGTAGGGGCTACAACTAAGGATGAAGTAGAAAAGATGGGTATTCATGTGGGTTGTGTAGCCACGTTTGATGATGAATTCAGCGTGCTCAACAACCGCTATTATATGGGCCGAGCGCTCGATAACCGCATCGGTGGATTTATGATTGCAGAAGTGGCGCGGATGCTGAAAGAAAATAAAGACAAATTGCCTTTTGGAGTGTATTTCACCAACTCAGTGCAAGAAGAAATTGGATTGCGTGGAGCAGAAATGATTTCTCGCAGATTAAAACCTGAT
>JBMOFW010000326.1:0-2006 GCA_049318685.1 Flavobacteriales bacterium | reverse complement strand
TGTCTAATTCACGTTGAAAGTAATCAGGATTCCCAAAGTAAAACTCGTACTCGTTCATTGCGTCAGCTTTGCTGTCCAAACTTTGAAGTAGCTTTGCAATTCGTGCCTCTGCCTTCACTGCAACGCGTTGAAGTTGACCCTGAGTCGGACCTTTACTTGAAAAATCATTTAAGACACCGATAATAGCGTTTTCTAAATCTTGCTGATTCTTCCCAGGTGCAAGATTCGCATCAATCAAAAAAGCTGATTGATAATACTGAGAATAATTCGATGCAGAAATTTCAGTGGCGAGACCTTTTTCTACGACTATCTTTTGATACAGCAAACTCGCAGATCCGTCTCCAAGTATGGAGGCAGCTGTACGCATTTCAAAGTCACCTGGTTTTCCAAAAGCAGGTGCATGCCAAATCATGAGTGATTTTGAAGATGCTACGTCATCTACCATTGTCACTTTCCTTGATTTGTATTCAAAAGGCTGAACAATTTTTCTAGGAGGATCATCACGTCTTGGTAAAGTTCCAAACATCTTTTCAATCAATGGTTTGATCAACTTTGGTTCAAAATCGCCTGCCACAACCAGGGAAGCATTATTGGGAACATAAAAAGTGTTGAAGAAATTTTTGACATCATCCACCGTTGCGGCGGACAAGTCCTCGTGCGAACCAATTACTGAAGTTGAGTACGGATGACCTTTCGGATACATTAATCCATTAATAGATTCAAATGCTTTACCATAAGGTGTGTTTTCGGTATTTTGCCGTCGCTCATTCTTAACAACATCACGTTGTAAATCGACTTTTATCAGCGACATTTCGTTTGCCAAATCTTCGAGTCTGTCAGCATCTAACCAAAGCAATGTTGGGAGCAAATTCGAAGGACCGAAGGAGTAGTAGTTTGTTCTATCTTCGCTAGTTGAAGCATTATTGTATCCACCAGCACTCTCCATGATGGAATCGAATTGACCATTTGGCACCCGCTTTGTACCCATAAACATGAGATGTTCAAATAGATGAGCAAATCCGCTTCTTCTCTCCGGTTCATCTTTCGAACCCACATAAAACCAGGTATTGATTGTAGCTACTGGAAGTGTCTTATCCACGTGCAAAATTACTTTCATTCCATTTGAAAGCGTGTACTTTTCATAAGGAACCTTTATTCCAACTTGAGGCTTGGTACTTTGAGTCAAGAGGAGAGCAGTCGCAAGAAATCCAAGCATGGGCATAACCTAGTTGTACCCATTTCAATTTCAATTAAGATTATTCAATTGACCTGTAAATTCCTATCAATTGTCCGATTATTGAAGTAATGGCTGAATTTGAAAAGAATTTACGGATGGATGATTCCGTAATCGTGGCCTATATGATTCAAGGTCGTCCAATGGCAGTTCATTGCGTTGTAACGTCCGAAGCTCCTACCTATTTGTTCACTAAGGATCAAAGAATCTTGAATGTGGAGTATCCACAGTCCGTTGTTTTGGTCTGGCATAGAGACGAACAAATCATGAAAGGTGAAGGACGAGTAGTTGAAGTTCATCCTTGGAAAAATGGAAACGTACTCGAAATTCGTCAAACTGTTACCCATGATATTGATCGACGCATTTATCCGCGCTTCCCAATTGAAACGAGTGTTTCACTTAGAGCTGTTGCAGATGTCAGTGGTGCGACCGTAATCTCACTGTGTCAGGGATCGACAAAAGACATCAGCTTGGGTGGTGCGTGGATTGATGTCCAACCAACTGTTCCTATGGGATCAATAGTTGAATGCAAGTTCAATTTGTTCGGCGAGGAAATTGGAACACTAGCAATCGTAGCTCATGAAAATCCAAATCGCGGTGGAAACGGTTTGGAGTTTCTAGACTTCTACGGTGATTCAAAAGACAAATTGAATCAACTCTTAAAACGAGCCGCTTAACTTTCAAGAAATACCGGCAATGATATTGATCCGGTAAAAACAAATTCAGCAGGACCGGTCATGAAAACGTGACCGGTTTTTTCGTACTTGATTGT
>JBMOFW010000325.1:0-2031 GCA_049318685.1 Flavobacteriales bacterium | reverse complement strand
CTTGTCACAGTTTGTCGTTCAAAATGATGAAAGAAGGCTGTCGAATCAAGCAAGCGAGATGAGTTTGTTTGAATTTTGATGGATCATGCTTGATGATTTTCTCTTTCAAAATCTGCTTTGATCCAAGGAGCTTTTATGTCAATCAATCCGTATCATTTTGTTCCTGTCAAGGCGAAAAGACACCAACTTGATTTGAAAAAAGTTGATTTTGTTGCTGGCAAAAGCCATGTAACGCATGACAGATATGTGCCGGATACGTATTCTGGCAGGCTTATTTGTAGAATGACAACCAAAAGTCCAATTTTTGTCGGAGGTAAGAAGGTCCGCGAAGGAAAGGTAGAAAGGCCTGCTGAATATCTACATTTTTCTCTTCCAGACAACGAATCCAATAAACCGGCAATTCCAAGCACCTCTCTTCGTGGGGTCATATCAAGCGTCGCTGAATCAATTGCCAATTCATCCCTGCGAGTACTTTCTGATGAGATGTACTCTTACAGAAAAACTGCATCAAATGACGCTTTATCTGCCATTGGCATGATTAAAATCAAGGTCACGGAGGATAAGGTCACATACCAACTTCAGCCGCTGACTTTACCGACCTTGGATTTTGACGGGGGTAATTCAGTTCAAATTGCTGACCCATCAGTCAAGCAGCTTTACAAGATTCCAAATTTAAAGGTGTTTATTGGGGATAAAAATTCCATCAGAGAGAAAAATTTTTACCGAACGTATCGGCAGGATAAGCAGGAATATTTCTGGATGGAATTAGTTGATCGATCTTGGAATAAAAATGGTGGGATCGACTTCGATGACAATTTGTATTGCAAGTACAAAGATAATGTAAGGCAAAAAGGTGGGTTTGTGATTGGTCAAATACCGCTCAACTCAACCATCCTTAAAGCACCGCCAAGCACTGAAGACTGCAAAGAAAATACAGGGAAGACTTACACTCGAGGTATTATCCGTGTTCTTGGTTGTTGGGATGAACGTGAAAAAACGATCCCTCCAACAAAATACCATGAAATATTCATTCCTTATCCAGAAGATCAAGTAAAGAGTTGGCCCTTGCGTGATATCTCGGCTGAGGTGATTGAAAGATTTTATGATTGGGCAGATCAAAGAACGGATGACGAAAAGGATCATCTTCTTCCCTATGAACCAAAAGATACGATACGTAATCTTGATGGCAATAATCGCAAGTTTAGATTGAAGGATGGGGATCTGGTTTTTTTCAAAAATCAGGGGCCATTCATTACTGAAATTTCATTGTCTTCTGTTTGGAGGGGAAGAGTAGAAAAAATTATAAACGGCAAGGCGACCAAAGCGACCACTTACGATTTTTTTCGATATGTCAACACTGAACCCAACAAAATCAATGAAGAATTGTTGCCATTCAATTCCAATCGTGAATATGTCACTTTAGCAGAACAGATTTTTGGCTTTGTTCAGCAGGATAAAAGGAAAACTGAAACTGAAATTCCAGTTAAATCCAACAAATCTGATGATTTCTTATCATTGGCGGGTCGTGTATGGTTTTCTCACGCCAGGATGCATCAGACTGAAGGTGACACTCCATATTCATCGTCTGTGACCTTGAAAATTCTTGACTCGCCGAAACTCCCTTGCCCTTCGATGTACTTTGTCGAGAAAAATACTAAAACACCAGGATTCCTTGCCAAAAAAGAGTTGAATCCAAAGGCTCATCGACCACAAGGTCGAAAATATTATTTGCATCACGAGAGTGCAACCAGAAACACTAATCCAGGCGAACCTTGGAGATCAAAGTTTCAATTTGATGAAGATAAACGATCATCAGCTGATCACTCATTTGTGCAGCAAACAAGAGTAGCGCCAGTCAAGGCAAAAACCGTATTTTATTTTCACATTGATTTTGAAAACTTGTCGAGTCAAGATCTCGGGCTCTTACTTTGCGCACTCGAACCATCTCCGGCGTTCCGTCATAAGATCGGAATGGGTAAGTCGATTGGGTTAGGTTCGGTTAAGATTGAGACGGTTGGCTTTTTCAGGATA
>JBMOFW010000324.1:0-2035 GCA_049318685.1 Flavobacteriales bacterium | reverse complement strand
TTCTAATACATCTCAGCGACTATGAAAGTATTCAAACTTGTATTTGCAGCCGTACTGTTTTTAACGCTTGGAAACCTCACCAGCGCTCAAGTAAAACACAAAATCAAAGGACACATCGAAGGTGTGAAGGACACTTCTATCTATTTAGCCAACTACTATGGCAACAAGCTGTATTACAACGATACAGCCTACGTCGACAGTAAAGGAAATTTCTCATTCGACGGTAAGCCATACAATGAATGTGGCAAGTATGCTATTGTAGTCAATAACAACAGTCGAATGGATATTGTGGTGGATGAAGAAGAAATTGAACTGGATTTTACCGCGGATTGCCGATTGGAGGCTATCAAGGTGAAGCAATCGAAGAATAACAAAATCTTCTTCGACTACGTCATGTACATCAGTGAAAAAATGCGCAGCCGAAACCCGATTGATGCCGCGCTGCAAGATTCAACCAAAACCGAAGAGGAAAAGAAACCGTTCCGGGAACAGTTGAACAAAATGAATGATGATGTAGTGGCGTATCAAAAAGACATGATTGCAAAAAACCCTGATTTGCTCATTGCCAAGTTGATCAAAATGTCGATGGATATTGATGTGCCGGAAGCTCCGGCAGATTCAACAGAGGAGGGAAAGAGGTTGTGGCAGTATTTCTATTACCGTACACATTATTTCGATAATATCGATTTGAAGGATCCACGCATGGTGCGCGATCAGGCTTATCACAAGTTGATAGAGAAGTATGTGACTCAGACGTTGCCGCAAATTCCAGACACGATGATTGCCGAGGTGCAGCGTTTGGTTGCTGCGGTGGGCGACAACAAGGACGGATTTAAGTACATCGTACACCAGTTCACCTACAATTTTGAAACGGCCAAAATCATGTGTATGGACGAGGGCTTTGTATTCATGATTGATAATTACTACTCCAAAGGAATGTGTGATTGGGTTAAGAAGGAAAAGATTGATGAAATGAAAAAGGCAGCTGATGAGAAGCGCCATTGTTTGTGCGGCGAAATCGGATTGAACATTATCCTGCCGGATACAGCTGACGTTTGGCGCTCGATGTATGACACCAACAGTAAATACACCTTGCTCGTTATTTGGGAAGCATCTTGCGGGCACTGTAAGAAGGAAATTCCCAAAATCAACGATTTATACAAGCGCTGGAAGTCAAAGGGATTGGAAGTATTCGCCGTTCACAACAATATGGAAATTGACAAATGGAAGAAGTTTGTGCGCGATGAAAAGTTGGAGTTCACGAACGTTTCGAGGAATCAGTTTATCATGACTCAGGACTCTGCAACCAAATTGATTTATGGCGGTAAGACAACGCTTCAGAGTTTGAATTATCACCAGTATTGGGATGTGAACAGCACACCCAAGGTTTACCTGATGGACAAGGATCATAAGATTGTAGCAAAATCCCTCGGAGCTGAGCAATTGGAGGATCTGTTGAACAAACTGGATTCCGGAGCCGATACATCAGCGCCGCTGCAGCAAACGGAATACGAGGACGAAGACGAGGCACCCGGTAAAATTAGAAAGCCGGGTAACGGCCTACCGAAGAAGCCAGCTCCCAAAGAACCAAAGAAGAACTAATTCATAAACGCATCCCGCTGGGGTGCGTTTTTTTTGGCCATGCAATTAGAATCAATACTCAAGGTGCGAATGGGCTTGAAGGAGTGCACAGCTGTTGCAGCCTACGCTTTGGAGCGCGATGAAGTTTACTTGAACTTACTGGAGTTTGTCGAACACGGCAATGATGCCCAGGCTATGAAAGCTTCATGGGTGATGGGGCACATCAGAAGGCTCAATCAAACTCAAAGCTTAAAGTATCAGGATAAGCTTATACAACTTCTGCAGCAAGCAGCGATTGGAGGCGTGCAGCGCGAACTGCTTAAATCCCTGGAAGAATTAGAACTGAGGGAAGCGAATGAAGCGGCGCTCCTGAATTTTGCATGGAATGGGTTATCCAACATGCAATATGATAAAGCTGTGCGTTATTCGTGTCTGCGCATTTTTCGTTTTTATA
>JBMOFW010000323.1:0-2045 GCA_049318685.1 Flavobacteriales bacterium | reverse complement strand
GAAACCGTCAAAGGTAAGAGCAAGGCAGAAGGTCGATTCGTTCGACAGTCTGGTGGTTCTGGTCAGTATGGTGTCTGTGAAATTGAACTTGAGCCACTTGAAATTGGTCAGGGCTTCATCTTCGAAAATAAAGTTGTTGGTGGTGCAATTCCTAAGGAATACATCCCAGCTATTGAAAAGGGAGTACGAGAGGCGATGCTAAGTGGAGTTCAAGCTGGTTATCCAGTTGTAGACGTCAAGGTCACCGTTGTTCACGGAAGCTATCACGATGTTGACTCCAACGAAAATGCATTTAAGCAGGCTGGAATTCTCGCTTTCAAAGAAGCAATGAAGAAAGCAAATCCGGTAATCAAAGAGCCGATTATGCACGTAGAAGTTACTACCCCTGATGGAAACGTCGGTGATGTCATTGGTGATATCAACGGACGCCGAGGACGCATGGAAGGAATGGAACCAGCATTAGGTGGAGTTACTGTTGTGAATGCTCACGTTCCACTTTCAGAAATGTTTGGATACGTAACGACTCTGAGATCACTTACCCAAGGTCGAGCTCAGCCCAACGTAACTCCGTCGCACTACGAAGAAGTTCCAAAGAGTGTAGAAATGGAAATCATTTCCAAATCGCAGAGCAGATAACGTCGGCAAAACATAGTGAAGAGGTAGTTCGTTGAACCGCCTCTTCTTTTTTATGCTCATATCAAAAGGGAAGCAACGATAATTATCAAGTAAAACTTCTTACTTGTGAATTCCTTTCTCTAGAACTAAGTTTGATCCAATCGTAGAAATGTGTCTGCCGTAGCATTTTCAATGTAAATCTAAATTCCGAATACTGATTATTTATCTATGTTTGGTTCTGTAATTACTGCTTGCGGATTGAATGTACATTGATCATGCCGGATTGTAAGAAATGGAGCAAATATACTCCTATGCCTGTAAGCAACATAGCTAGCAAGGGATGCAAATATCAATATTCCAGCAATATTTTTAACATCAAGCAACAAATGAAAAACAAGAATGCCAATGATGATTGGTCCAATTAAGAGAAGTCCAAGAGGTGCCAATCGTCCGGAGAGGATCATGGCTCCACCAAGTATTTCAAAAACTTGGATAACTGACATGATTTTCGTTGATGCGAGTAAATCAGCAAACATTCTAGCTCGCTCGTTGCTTGGTGGCGGTACTGGCATAAAATGAAAGAAACCATTCAGCCCAAAGAGCAAGAAGCCTCCTCCGAGAAGAACTTTCACTGCACTGAAAACCAAATCAAATTTCATATATCAAATTACCCACCAAAGTTTAAGTTAATTCAACGGTACCTGTAACGATAGACTCTACAGTTGATTTTGGAAACTTCACTGAGATGCGCATTGTCTCTTGAAAATCATAATCGTTATCTCAGACATGCAATATTCAAATTATTGACTTAATTCTGAAAAATTACCTTGGTTCAAAAGTAGATGGCAGGAAGAGAAAATCTCAACCTGCCATTGCTTGATCCTTCCTATTCTTACTTAGGAGCAGGAGCGTTAGGGTCATTTTGTGACGGTACCATCACAAAATTTGGTGCATTTCCTTCCATTTCCCCATCCGAATTTTTAGATGTCGCCTGAGAAACTGGCGCATCATTTCCGCATCCAAATGCGAAAACTGCGAAGAGGCCTAGTAAAAAGAGTTTACTTTTCATCATTTAGTTTGGTTGGCGGTCTGGTCGGAACAATGGCAAATGACATTGGCTATCAATGTAGATGGTTGATTGGTTAGGAACGCCGTCTTGAAGATATGTTCCAGCCGGAGCGAAAGGATCCACAGCTACACCGCCAGTACCCGATGGTCGACTTTTAGCGTGACCGTCAGCATAAACCCAATTTTGAGTTTTACCGAAGCACCACATCGTACCGTAGGAGACGTTTCCAAAACTTGATTGGATACCGTTTGGATTCGTGCTACTTCGATCATCTCGTCCTACATTGCAGGAGCTGGCGCTTGCTACAATTGGACCACCACCATTGAATTTACATGGAGCAGTTTCAATCGGACAGATCAAG
>JBMOFW010000322.1:0-2046 GCA_049318685.1 Flavobacteriales bacterium | reverse complement strand
GCAGCGTCATTTCGATGTACCGCTGACCGAGACCATTCAAAAGAAATTATACATCACGTCTTTTGGCAAAGAAATCGCGCGTGCTGCAGAGAACCTCATTGCGGAGGCCGACCAAATCAGCCGAAAGACAAAATCACTTCAGGGAGAACTTTCCGGACAGTTGCGTATTTCTGTTGTCTCAACAGGCAAATATGTGATTCCCTATTTTCTGTCGTCTTTTCTATCGAAGCATCAAGGAGTGGAGTTGAATCTGGACGTGTCGAATAAGCAAGGAACCTTGTTGCATCTGCGGGAAAATGAAATCGACTTTGCGTTGGTCTCGACGATGCCCAAGAGTTTGAGTCTTGAAACCGAGGACCTCCTGCGCAACGAGCTCTATTTGGTAGCCTCGAGCGAACTGCCCATTCCCCGCTCCCGCAATCAGCCTGATTTATTGCGCAAATTGACTCTTATATTTCGAGAAGACGGATCGGCTACGCATCAGGCTATGACGCAGTTTTTGGAGACAAACGACATTCCGGTATTTCGTAAAATTCAGCTCACCTCGAACGAAGCCGTGAAGCAGGCCGTGATTGCAGGTTTGGGTGTATCAATCTTACCCATGATTGGCATCCGTCAGGAACTTGCCTCCGGCCGACTGAAGATTATCCCCATGAAAGGCCTTCCCTTGAAAACCACTTGGCGCCTAGTCTGGCACCGCGATAAAAAACACACACCTGTGGCAGCTGCGTTTTTGGAACATGTGCGCGTGCACAAGATGGAGATTGTGGGGAAATGGTTTGGGTGAGGGTCTGCCACGAATGCACGCATGTTTTTTTGAAAAGGTCTAGGCGTCTGCTTTAGAGTCCCCGGAATAGGCATCGGTTTCGCTGAGCAGCCGGATCATACGATACCCGGCCGGTGCCTGAGCGAAGTCGAGGGCAAGCCTCTGAAGCTCTAACCTGCGCATTCACAGCAATGCACACATCGGAGATCATCGGTTGGTGGTCGTGCATTGATACACTACGTTTTGAAAATGAAAAGACCGGGTAAAGACCGGTCTTTCTTTTCTTCTATTCATTCTATTTTCAGTCATCTACGTCAAATACAAACTTTTTCGGAATCAGAATCTTAAAAAGTTTATATTTATATAAATCATTGATACAACAGCCTACACGTTACTTTATCAAAGATGTCTGGTTTTACTGAATGAATTATTGCTTCAGATCGAAACCTTCCTTTTCGATTTAGCAATCACTCTTCTTGCTGCCGTGGGGCGTTTCTTTCGACCTGTTGCTTTATAATAGGCAATCGCCTCACTGATCAATTTAAGATCTTCTGATGTCAATGGTTTTGAATCAACAAAGAAGTCAACGCCTTTAGGTTCTTTAATGTGTCCCATGGATATTTATTTTAGTTCAGGGTAATATTGATGTATGAGTTTGAGCGCATCATGCGGGTAAATTACCATTTTATTTCCTCCAATATGCGTAGCTCCTAGACTTTTTTCGTAGTGCTCTATCAATCGCGTTTTAGAAGCAAAAGACACGAACCCTTGATAGCCATTATCCCAAGAAGTCTTGCATGTGAATGCGAATAAATTACCGGGAACACCTTCATACAATTTGTTCTTACCAAGATTGAATGGAGCACTTTCGATCAAATGCAGGTAGAAATGAGTATCATTATCACTTACACTGACGAGTCCTTGAATGATGTCAGGGTTATTTCGAATGGTTAGTTTAAATACCCTTCGCCTGCTCTGCTTTCTTTCTGATGCCCAATCGAAAATCCATCCTTTTTTAGTGCTGACCAATTTCAACTCAGACGATGGCAAAGGATAAACTTCCGTCGGAAAACTATCGCCTGAAATTGTATTCACGATGCTATTCGTTAGAGCATCAATGTGAATTCCAATGCGATTTTTAGCTAACCTTGGCATGCGTCTAAGATACAAAATCAGGTTGGCTGAGCCAAGTTCAAATCGCTGATTTTCGAAAAAGAAATCAAAACAAAAAAAACGCGCCTCTCGGCGCGTTTTAGATTTTCGATTAGGTAAGACGCGCT
>JBMOFW010000321.1:0-2052 GCA_049318685.1 Flavobacteriales bacterium | reverse complement strand
CTCCTTGCTGATGCACGCGTAAATGGTATTCATTGGGCATGAGCACAAAGGCGTCTTGACCGGCTAATACGGTCTGAATGATTTCTTCTTGTCCCTGCCGAAAGGCATTATAGCCAAACGACGATTTGAGAATGTCCAACGCACTATTCATTCGTTCAAGTGTTTTCTGGGGCAAATCTGCATGATGTTTTTTGAATAACCTATTCGTGTTTACCAATGCATAACACGCGAATACCAACAAAAAAATAAAGCGACAAACCAAGTTTGTCGCTTTATTTTTTTGCAGCCCCGAAGGGAATCGAACCCCTACCTAGAGAACCGGAATCTCTCGTTCTATCCATTAAACTACGGAGCCATTTCGTGGCGGCAAAGATAGAAGGATTAATTCATTGGGTGGCGCAGTTTACCGAAATCGCTGAAATAATTTAGGTTGATTTACTAGGCTATCCATCCAAATTTTTACCCCTTTTCTATTCAAGTGCATATGATTGTAAAATAGCGTGGAATCATTGTAAAGAGGATCATTAAAATCAATGAACGGAATGTCCATTCCAGATTTTTCACGCATGCGAGCCAACTCTGCGTGAATCAATTCACGATGAGCGATTTGCTGATAGGAAGGATAAGATTGTGGACTAAAAATGGCGTAAAGCTTTATGTTATGTGTTTTGCACGCCATAACGAGCGAATCGAGATGCGATCCAAACTTTTCCTTTTTTACCTCAACAGCCTCCGGATGAATCCAGTCTCCTTCCCAAACTTTGTCTTGAATGATGGCTCCACGGGTATTTTCGAATTTTTCTTTTTCACCAACAGTTTCTCCTTTGCGGATCTTTTCAATAAGTTCCCAATTGTATGCCGCCAACGGAAGAAAACGATAATATGATTTGTAACCTTCATGATCGGATATGGAGCTCAAATCAACTCGGTCAAAGAAAAAACAGGTGCGTATATTATCAATTCCAAATAAGTCTTCTCGCTGTTGCAAAAAGAATGGATCGAATTGCAAATAGATTTCTTTGGGTGCTTCATTGTGTTTTAAATATTCCTTCAGTTTGAGCCAAACAACTTGGATATCTTGACCATCCTGAGCAATAATTTCGCACGAAGTATTGAATTTGTTTTGAATGTAAAAGGGATCAACTTGGACCCACGTTCTGCTGTTGCCTACAAAGAGAATTTCTGATTGGTGATTCGCTAAATCATGCCAATCGGCTTGGAAATAATATCGTTTTCCAGATGACAATTCCTTCCCAATCCACATTTCAGCGAGGTATCCAGCGCAATACACAATGAGGAGAAACACCGCTATTTTAGTTAGAAGCTGTTTCATTAGAATTGGAAATAAATGAATGATTGTTCTTCTTTACTCAGGATGAAAAAATAGTAAATGATCAAGCTCAAGATAATGTAAATGGGGTATCTCAACCAGCGTGATTCAGGAACTTTTAATTTGCGTTCATCGCGACGTAAATACCAGTCACCGATTAGCAATGGGATAATGTAGATAAAGGCCATTTTTCCACCGGGAACCTGCAGCAGTTTCGCGGGTTCATGAAGTATACTATTTCCTATTTGCTTCAAATAGCCTATCGAAATTTCTAATGTTTCCGCACGGAAAAAGATCCACGCCAACGTAACAAAAACAAAGGTTAGAAACATCTGCTGGAATTCCTTAAACGAGGGGAGAAATCGATATTGGGCTACGACATCGGTTGTGTGAATTCGGTTTCGATTGAGGAGTAAAAGTGGGAGAAAACCGCACGCGTGAATAAATCCCCAAATAATAAAATTCCAACTTGCACCGTGCCAAAAACCACTCACAAGAAAAATGATGAATGTGTTTCGAACCGCTTTTGATTTCCCTTCCTTACTTCCGCCTAAGGGAATATAGAGATAGTCGCGAAACCATGATGACAAGGAAATGTGCCAACGACGCCAGAATTCAGCAATGTCTCTGGAAAAATAAGGAAATCTGAAATTGCTCAATAATTCAAAACCGAATAATTTGGCGGTACCTAAAGCAATATCTGAGTACCCGCTAAAGTCACC
>JBMOFW010000320.1:0-2060 GCA_049318685.1 Flavobacteriales bacterium | reverse complement strand
ATCGAAAAGTATAGCGCTTTTGCTGAGTGGAAGTACAAAGCATTCTTGTTGCTTGCAGATGTGTATGTGGGAATGAAGGATTATTTCCAAGCGCGCACTACGTTAGAACAAATATTGGAGCGTGTACAGGAGCAATGGGTGCGTGATGAAGCTACGCGTAAGTTGGATGAGTTGGACGCTTTAGAAAACCCAGATCAGGGTGGTTCACGAAGCACTGAAGAAGAAATTAACCTTGTTCCCGAACAACAGAATTAATCCCCGAAACAGCCATGAATAAGCATATTATAAAATATACCGTTGCTGCCTTGTTTGTTTTGATCAATGCCTTGTCTTTTGCGCAAGGGGTGGATAGTGTCATGACGATGGAGGGCGAGTTTACAGGAGAGCGCAAATTGTTTTTGCGCGATGCGAACAAAATTTCGACCAGCCCTTTAATTAAGGAGCAAGTTGTGGAAATGACCACCATTCAATATAGCACACTTTCAACACGCCGTACGGTAACCATTGAGCCGAAGCCCATCGCTGCAGCAAAAATCAATGTAGAAGATAAATTGCCTCGCTTGTATCGCGGCTACATTCGCGCGGGAGGAGGATCTTATTTTACTGTGCCTATTGACTTTTATTATACCGACGGACGCTCGAAGAAAGGGACATTCGGTGTGAAATATCACTTCTTGCGCAGCGCAGGGCTCAATCGCAATGATGATGATTCCATTCCCGATTCATTTAGTGATAATAAAGTGGATTTGTGGGGACGTCGTTTTTTCAAAAAGAACACCTTAGAAGGCGGTTTTGGTTGGGAACGCAATGTGACCCATTGGTATGGATTCGATAATACACGATTTACCGATGCGGATATCGTTGCCGACAGTCTGCGTCAACGCATGAATACCTTCAGTGGTAATGCTTCGTTTATGACATTCAATCGCGATTCGGCCGACATCAATTATCGATTTGATTTAGCGATACGCGGAACAGCAGATTTGTTTGAAGGCAAGGAAACCAATGTCGATTGGATTGTAAAAGCAAATAAGCTCATGGGCACAGAATTGTTTGATGCAGAGTTGGGAATTAATTACAATACGTTTTCATTTTTTGGACCGGATATGGGTGCCAAAGGCATTCCCTTGATTGATGAAGAAGGCGCGGAGAAGCGAAGTACCGATAACGCCGTAATTCGCTTTAATCCGTCAGCTCAGACAGTGAAAGGGAATTTGCGCGCCAAAGTAGGATTTGGTTTTTACCTCGAAGCGCGCGGTGATCAGCCTGGTCATTTTTACCCACAGGCCGAAGTAAGTTACAATATTCTCAAAGGATTGATTGTGCCGTATGCGGGTATTCGAGGAAGCGTGGAACCGACGACGTATTTGGGATTGTATAGGGAGAATCCGTTTGTTCAGACCTTTCCTGAGTTGCGCAATAAAAACAATAAAATTGATGCATACGGTGGTATCGGTGGAGCCATTTCAAAGACGGTTTCCTTCAATGCCGGTGTAAACTATTATTCCTGGGGCAGTTTTGCTTACTTCGTCAATGATAGCACATATTTGAGCGATTCGACGTTGGTGAAATACCGTTCAGTAGGCAACAAATTCAACATCATTTATGATGACTTGAAGGCGCTCAATTTTCATGGTGAATTGGCATTGTATAGCGGTGATAAATGGAAGGCCAATGTGCGTGGAGATTACTATAATTACACCACCGGTGCAGAAGTGCACGCTTGGAATCAGCCAGGGCTCAAGTTTACTGCCTCAGGCCAATACAAGCTCAAAGATAAGTTCATTGTGGGTATGGATATATTTTATTTGGGAAGCCGTTGGGCGAAGTCGTTGGTGGCTATTGAAGGTGTTGATCAGGAACCGGACGGGTCATATCACTACAAATTGAATGGATTTACTGATGTGAACTTGAACGTAGAATATCGCTACAATAAGCGCATTTCTGCCTGGATGCAATTTAATAATGCTTTAGCCCTTAAGTATCAGCGATATAGCCAGTATAATGTGCAGCGCTTTTTATACATGATTGGGGCGAGTTATTCATTCTAATCAAATGTT
>JBMOFW010000319.1:0-2091 GCA_049318685.1 Flavobacteriales bacterium | reverse complement strand
TGTTGACGAAAACTATTTCATCACCCCAGAAACTGCGGTAGCCGTTAAAACGAGCCCGATTTGGTTTTCTCTAGGGTATAAATACATGCTTGAAACGACAGTGAGCGCCGAAAAAGACTGGCTCAGCGGGCGAACCAAAATACTCACTGATACACTAGCCGCGTTACATCGATTGGATGGACTAACCATCGGGCTTGGACCATCATCCGCTTTCTTTCTAAAAAAATCATCCTTTTTAGACGAATCAGCGCCTGCTCTGGACCAGCATCGCGCGGTGGATGTATTTATGGAGTGGGCTATTGGTTATTATTGGCATAAGCCAGATGTTCAAGCCAATTTGAGTTTCCGAAAAATCAAGAGCTCGCTTGCGGCGTATGCCATGAAACATACCGTTCAACGCACCGCCTTCACGTTAGAAACATTTAAATTCATTTGCGATTATCATGGGTTCGCCGCATTTGTTGGTCCTGCGCTGAGTTATGATCAGCTGGAAGTGAATGATCAGTTTGACAAACAACTAAGACCTGGTCTCACCTTTGGTTGGGACATTCGGCCTAACCGCATTCAATCGTGGTATTTGAGAACGAATCTTCGCTACTTCCCGAATATGAAGATGACCGCTGTTTCTAACTCAACTTTTAACTTCGATCAATTGGAATTTAATTTTATTCAATTGGTTATTTTTCCTGGGAGGTTATTTTAATACAACCGAATGGATTGGTAAAAAAAAGACGAATTCTTGTTTTCTTTATTACCCTCATTTCTTCCTATTATCAAGCAACTTCGTTATCTTCGTTTGCGTCTGACCTAAACGCGCTTTTAACCGAAAATACGAAACACCTTGATTACCTGTGCCCGAATTCTCTTCCTCCTGCTCGCAGTGATTCCGTTGGGATCATTTGCACAAAAAGCACGGGTGCTTCCGATTTTCGATCAGCAGCATGTACGAAATCACTACACACAACAAGGTTATTCTGGGTTTGCTCTGGATAGCGTAATGATGCTAGCTCGAGAAAAATTCACGCGACAGCTCAATGAACGACCGGTATATCATCCATTTGGCGATGAAAGAGACACCCGCGCGGAACGTGGTGTCAATGTTTTTGATTGTGATGACGATAATTGGGGGTTTGAACAGGGCAATTTAAGCGGTTGGAGTACCATTGGCAATGTGGATATCATTAACGCAGGTTCAGATCCCTACGGCAATTTCCCATGGGTTTTTCCCGGCGGAGGCAATACAAGTATTAAAGTAAGTGGTGATGAAGATAGTGAAATGAATGGATCGCTTTCGCGAGAAATTCAAGTTCCTCCCACGGGCATTACCTACTTCAGTTTTCACTTCGCCATGTGTATCTTCAATTTTCCGCATTATTCTTATGAAGCAGCAAAATTCAAAGTACGACTTTACGATCAAACAGGAACAGAGTTGACTTGCCCCAGTTATACCTGTTTCTTTTCAACGGATCTCGGACCACAAGGTGTAGACTCTTTTTCTGAGACAACACAACCTGCCCAATATTATAATCCAAATGCAGATGGTGATACCTCCAACAACTCAACCGTTACCTACTCCGATTGGACAAGTGTCAATCTGGATCTTTCCGGATATGCCGGTCAAACATTGACCATAGAGTTTCGTGTAGACTGGTGCATTTACGGTCCTGATTGGGCGTATGCACTAGTGGATGTCGATTGTCCAGTCAATACATCTCAACCCAATTTATATTGTTCGAGCCCACCATTCTATCCTGTCTGTGGACCGGAAGGCATGGCCAGTTATACTTGGACCAACGCGTCTGGTTCAGTGATTGGCAACAATGAATGTGTTGATGTGCTCGCACCTGGTATTTTTACGTGTACGTTTATTCCACAAAATGTGCAATGCACAACGGGTTCGGCGGTGACCACGCAATATACTGTCGCCCCCATTCCAACGGCTTTGAGCACAAGCAAACTCGATGCGTGTGCCAATGAGCCTATCAATTTCACATCCAATTCCACCGTTGATTCTGGAACAATTCAATCTTATTGGTGGGATTTTGATGATGGTACACAAAGCGCTGTCGCCAACACCGTGCATGCCTATAA
>JBMOFW010000318.1:0-2094 GCA_049318685.1 Flavobacteriales bacterium | reverse complement strand
CAAAATATACACAACCTATAAACCTCCAACTTGATAGTTTTGACACCCTAAATTGATAAACATGAACACTGAATTGAACCTAATCTACTTCGACTTTCAAAAACTCGAAGTGTATCGAAAATCAAGAGAATTTTACTTACACTGCAAGCGTATTGTAGATAACTCTAAGGTGGAACGCTATGTACGCGATCAACTTGGTCGCGCATCATATAGTGTAGTGCTCAATATCGCCGAGGGATCGGCTAAAAAAACCAATGCAGACCGACGTCACTTCTTCACTATTTCCAGAGGAAGTACCTTTGAATGCGCCGCTATCCTTGATATTCTCTATCAAGAGGGCAAGATCGATGAAATGGTTTATTCCGAAGCATTAAGTATTGCTTCCGAAATCTCGAAAATGTTGTTTGTAATGGCGCGTAATCTTGAGGTTTGATGGATTAGTCTAAAATCTCCACACTCAAAACTCAAGACTCAAGACTCAAATCTCCAGACTCACAACTCGAGACTCAAAACTCAAAACTCTATTCATTCTCATTGTGATTGTGATTCTGATTCTTAAACTCGTGCTCAAGACTCGAGACTCATTGCTTTCCTTGAGCCTTTTTTTAGAATGAGAAACAGAAACAGAATGAGAATGAATAGAGGGTTGAGTGTAGAGTTGGGAGTGTTGAGACTACTTCCAAACGCTTATAATTCCACCCATAATGATCATACTCACGAACCAATAGCCAACGTGAATGAAGATATACTTCCATGAACGTCTTTCAAACATAGCATTGGTTCCGATGATGGGGAGAATGAAAAATACGCTCGTAAGTGCACCGTGGAATGCGCCGTGTTTGAATGTGCGGAAGTTATCGCCAAAGCGGGCCATGAAGTCGTCATAGTAATTGGTAATTTCAGTACCCGGAGTACCAAATCCATCAATATTTTTAAAGATACTTTCAACGTGAATTTGGTGAATGACCATGGTAGAGATGGCTGTAGCCGCCATGAGGCTGAAGAGGTAGGTAAAGCCAAAGATCTTGACCATATTGGCGCCTTTTGCGTCTTCCATGGTCATGCCGACCTCTTTCATCCAGATGTTGCCAAATGTTTTAGGGTTGTACCATACGAAACCGATGAACATAGGGACGATGGATGCGGTGAGGATAGCGTAAAAATTCACGATAATAAAAGGTTTGGTTTGAGTTCAAACATAACAAAAAAGACCGTCTTTCGACGGTCTTTTTTCATATTATTCTGATCGAGGATTTTATGCTTCTTCAGCAGAACCTTCGTCGGTTTTCTTTTTAGTAGCGCGTTTTGCTTTTGGCTTTGCTTCAGCTGCCGGAGTTTCTTCCGCCACATCTGTAGCCGCTTCAGTAGCTTCAACGCCGTCTTCTTTCTTCTTGGCACCACCACGACGAGTACGTTTTTTGGCAGCAGACTTAGCTGCTTCTTTGCCGTAGATCGTGTTGAAGTCAACGAGTTCGATGAGACACATATCAGCATTGTCACCCGGGCGGAAGCCAGTGCGGATGATACGTACGTATCCACCCGGACGGTCGTTCACCTTTGGAGCCACTTCGCGGAACAATTCAGTAACGGCGAATTTGTTTTTCAAGTAGCTGAAAACAATACGGCGGCTGTGAGTGCTATCGGTTTTTGACTTGGTGATGAGCGGCTCGATGTATTTGCGGAGCGCTTTAGCTTTAGCAACAGTTGTGTTGATACGCTTGTGTTCAATCAATGAACAAGCGAGGTTCGACAAGAGCGCCTGACGGTGTTCCGCTCTTCTGCCAAGGTGATTTATTGTTCTACCGTGTCTCATTTTCTCTTTTCTTCTTTACGACTCTTTGTGAGCGTACTGATTAATCTCTGTCTAGTTTGTATTTAGCGACGTTCATTCCGAACTGCAAGCCTTTTCCTTCAACGAGTTCTTCCAATTCAGTAAGTGATTTTTTACCGAAGTTGCGGAACTTCAACAAGTCATTTTTATTGAAGGAAACGAGGTCACCGAGGGTATCGATGTCAGCTGCTTTGAGGCAGTTGAGTGCGCGTACGCTGAGGTCCATATCCACCAACTTTGTTTTAAGGAGTTGGCGCATGTGC
>JBMOFW010000317.1:0-2100 GCA_049318685.1 Flavobacteriales bacterium | reverse complement strand
TGGGGATTTTGATAGGATATTGTGTACGAAAAACACTTTTGATTATTTTGCAAAAACAGCAAATTTCCATTTAGCGAAATCAGATTTGAGCAAAACGGATGGATGTTATAAACCTAAAATTCTATTGACTTTGTGTGGAGAAGAAAGCCTAATAGATAAACTTTCAAAACAAGCTCGAGTTAATATAACTTATAATTATAGCGATGGATAAACAAGCTCAGAATATAGGTTCTAATTCGTTTCTTTTTTAATTAAATTTAGAGGAAAAAACGTTTAAAACTCAAAAAAGCCTCTCAAACGAAAGGCTTTATGTGATCTCGCTGGGATTCGAACCCAGGGCCCATACATTAAAAGTGTATTGCTCTACCAGCTGAGCTACGAGATCGGCCTTTGTTTTTTGCGGGCGCAAAGATACGCGTGATTTTTTGTTATCAAAGGATTAAACGATATTTTTTCAAAAATGCCCATCTACCTTGCGTTTCAGCATGAGTGTGCCAAAGATTTTACTGATGATACAACTGTTTGGCCTATCTTCGAGTCACGAATTCTGAAACCCAAAACCACTATGTAGAATATAGATGTGCTTGGAAAGAGTTAATGTTTTGACAAACAAGGTTTTATGTTGTTTTTCGAAGAGATGCTCGACCACTGTAGATTATATTCTGAAATAATTTTTTTTTGAAAACAATGATTATGAACAGATTAATCGTGCTAGTTGGACTTGTTCTGTCTCCATTTACTAGCATTTTTGCTCAAACTACTCCGACGGAATCAAAAGTTAAAGTCGCTCATTCTCCTGAGGAGTATGATCAACTTAAATCCAGCGGTCACGAAGTGGTCATGGATATGTCCACTTATTCATCCACAAAAATCTCCCCGAAAGTTTGGACTGCGGCTGAATTGGAAGAACAAGAAACAGCAAAACTTCTTGGTGGCGGCAGTGCCGATGATTGCAATTGCTTGAAAGCCATCGACAAAACGTACTCAATTGTCCCTATGGAGGGATATGAAGCTCCGGAATACCGAAACGATGACGCTTCTTCTCCGGAAATACCTTTGCCCTTTACATTTTGCTTGTATGGTACCAACTATACTTCTTGCTACATCAACAATAACGGAAACGTTTCATTTGGCTCTCCTTATGGAACGTTCTCTTCGAGTGGATTCCCGAATACAAGTTTCGTTATGGTAGCGCCTTTTTGGGCCGACGTCGATACGCGTCCAGCCGAAAGCGGATTGCCTTGGTATAAAATTACCGATCACTACATGATTGTGATTTGGGATCATGTGGGGTATTTCAGCCAACAAACCGATAAATTGAATACATTCCAATTGATCATTTCAGATGGTACTGATCCAATTATTCCTAATGGCAATAACATTTCGTTTTGCTATGGCGACATGGAATGGACAACAGGAAGTGCATCAAGCGGAGTAGGTGGTTTTGGAGGAACTCCGGCAACTGTTGGAGTAAATGAAGGCGACGGGGTGAGCTTCATGCAAGCCGGTCGTTTCGATCATGCCGGTTCAGATTATGACGGACCTACCGGTGCATTTGATGGTGTCTCTTGGTTGGATAACCAGATCATGCCGATTAATTCATGCGATGCCACATCAGGTAACTTGATTCCAATTGCACCTGTATTGACATTGTGCGACACACTCTATGTTTGCGCTGGCAATGACATCGATCTGCAATTCCTTGGTCCCGAAGTGGATCAAACACTTACCATTACTTACACACTGAGTGACGAGACTACGGGTCTTGTGTTCACGCCGATAGTCAACACCGGGGCATCTCAATTAAATATCAATGCACCTGCGGGAACGCCTGATATTATGGTGGACATCGTGGTTACGGCTACGGATAATGGAATTCCTGCTCAATCGGTGACTTTGTATTATACCATAGTGGTCATTTCTTCAGCGCCTCCGATTGAAATTTTGGGTGTGCCGGTGATTTGTTCGGGTCAGTCCACCAATTTGTCAATTGCAGCGGGATACAGCAATATCGCATGGAACACTGGATCGGCCGCGAGTATGATATCCGTTTCAGAAACGGGGACCTATTCTGTGACAGCCAATCTCGGTGGTTGTGAA
>JBMOFW010000316.1:0-2107 GCA_049318685.1 Flavobacteriales bacterium | reverse complement strand
GTGAATTGCCAAATTTGGAAAAGATCTATCAGAATGGTCTTCAAAATGGTATAGAAGACATGCGCAAGGTTACACCCGAAGAAATTCGAGAAATCGAACCATTCTGCACCGGCATTGCGGGCATTCACGTGGGTTGTACTGGCATCATTGATTTTCGTAGTGCAACGGAAAAAATGGCCGAGCTTGCCACACAAATGAATTCTGCTAGCCGTGTCCATACTTCAGAAGAGGCCATCGGATTTGAAAAAGATGGCGAAATGCACCGCGTGATTACAACTAAAGCGTTGTACCATGCCAAGAAGCTCATTTTTTG
Source organism: Flavobacteriales bacterium (assembly GCA_049318685.1). Lineage (GTDB taxonomy): Bacteria > Bacteroidota > Bacteroidia > Flavobacteriales_D > Sanyastnellaceae > JAIXWP01. Next base: position 1,794 of record JBMOFW010000316.1, on the reverse strand, counting down.
TGGCGGACTTCAAGCCGATCGATTGGCCAAAAAAGATGGCGTCAATCTGAAAGAAAAAGTAGTTGGTTTCCGCGGTGATTATTATGAATTGACAGATCAAGCCAAGCATAAAGTAAAGCATCTTATTTATCCCGTTCCCAATCCAGACTTCCCTTTCCTCGGTGTGCATTTCACGCGCATGACCGACGGTTCCATCGAATGTGGACCCAACGCCGTTTTCACCTTTAAACGTGAAGGATATGGAAAAACAGATTTCAGTTTTGTAGACACTTGGGATGCCTTGACCTACAAAGGCACTTGGAAACTTTTCTTTAGCAATATGAAATTTGGAATTGATGAATACCGTAGAGCGTTTTCGAAGAAATTATTCTTGAAAACACTCCAGCGGTTGGTGCCATCATTGACCATGGATGATATTCACCCCGGTCGCGCTGGCGTGCGCGCTTTGCTCCTCCGCGAAGACGGGGATACCCGCGATGATTTTCGTATCGAATACACCGATCACAGTATTCACGTATTAAATGCCCCTTCTCCTGCGGCCACAGCTAGCCTCGCCATTGGTGGCCAAGTAGCGGAAATGGCTGAAAAACATTTTGGAATAAAAGAATGGTAAGACCATGTTTATGCGAGGTATAAACAATAGGTTATCCGAATAAACATTGACCCGCATTTGCCTGAATCTTTGACACAACGGTTGAAGATGTGAGTTGCTGAAACTCACGGGTCTCCTAAATTTTATGATGTAGTGCAAGTAAAGGCTCCTAACGAGGAGCCTTACTTTTTTAACATCCGCTTTCGCAACCCATAAAGTATCTTCACGTACAACGAATTGTTGTACCTCCATCAACCATTTTTATTGAATAACAAGAAATTACAGACCCGATTTCAGACTTTGTTTTTGGTCATTCCGGTAATTGGAATATTGGCCTTGGTATTCTTTTCAGTGAGTTTATCCCCCAATACGACGAAGCCTTTGGCCATTTCCGGAAGTCGCATTGCTGTATTTGTAGATCACAGTGCCTCACTCGAAATCGATGATCTGGATGAAACAGTTCAACGCCAGTTCACCACACTTTCCGGCACGGAGGTTCCCAACTTCGGATTTAATCGTGCCAATGTGTGGTTGAAATTCACCCTCGATCCGAAACAACTCCGAGAAGAAAACTACATTCTTGAAATCCGCAATCCTGTCTTAGACGTGGTCGACATTTATGAATACCACACCACAGAGTACAGGCAAATCGGTGAAACTGGCGACCTTCTCCCTTTTTCTACTCGTGAAATCGAACATCGCAATTTTCGGATACCCATTTGGCTAAGCGGCACCGATGAAAAAACATTCTTCATTAAAGTCAATAGCGGTGGCGAACAACTCTACGCACCGCTCCAACTATGGACACCGCAACAACTAGAAGATGCAGATCTTAAAGATCATCTGCTCTTGGGTACTTACTTCGGTATTATTGTATTTGTTCTATTATTTAATTTATTTATTTATTTAATTCTCAAAGAAAAATCCAATTTATACTATGTACAATATAATCTCAATTTATTATTGCTGCAACTTGGATTGACGGGGTATGCATTTCAATTTGTTTGGCCTAATAGTCCATATTTAGCGAATATAACCAATCCATTTTTCGCTTCGACAGCCGTATTTTATCTTCTAAAATTCAGTCAATATTTCTTAGAATTAAAAACCACTTTTCCGAAGGTCGATAAAATTTTCAGCACTGTTGGCTGGATTATTTTGGGAAATGCATTACTCTGTATTTTCAACATTCAACCACTCTC
>JBMOFW010000315.1:0-2115 GCA_049318685.1 Flavobacteriales bacterium | reverse complement strand
CATTCCATTAAAAGAACAAGCTCAAACATCTTTTGACTTGAGTTTTGGTGGTATGCTTTATAAAGAAAATGAATGGTACGCTGGTATTTCAGCCACACATTTGACGGCAGCCGAATTTGACAAGTTGAACTTGAAATCAGCGCGTCACTTATATGTGATGGGTGGATATAATTTTCCTTTGGATGCTGCTCCGATTGTGATTCGTACAAATGCGTTGATCAAGACTGATTTGAAGGCCTCACCGGCAATCGATTTGAACGTGAATGCTTTCTGGAATAACATGGTGTGGGGAGGCGTGTCTTTCCGTCCAGGTGATGCCATTTCACCTATGGTAGGCTTTGAGAAGATGTTGCCTACAAAAACAAGCACATCAGGTAACCCACGCAAAACCTACACCCATGCTTTCCGCATTGGTTATGCTTATGATATTACAACCTCTGAGATACGTAATTATTCATCAGGATCGCATGAGATTTTTGCGACGTATTGCTTCGACATCGACAAGGTGTGGTTGAAGCAACGTCACAATAACCCACGCTTCTTGTAAAATAATTTGTAACCCTGACAGTTATACTCACGTAAAGCATCAGAACCTGCCTTAGAAAGTTGTTAAAAGTTTTAGTAGTACCAACACCCCATTAACGAGTGAAGTTGATTACTAAAAAAGGGAAATCATGAAAAAATCGTTGTTTTATTTACTAATCGTAACCGCCCTAGCTAGTTGCTACTCCGGACCACGCGGTGAACTCGTAGGAGTTTACCCGAGAGAGGAATGGGTTCAGGTTAACCCGTATGGTATGAATTACATACACTTCGGGTCATTTACAATGGGACCTAGTGACCAAGACGTTCCGTACGCCTTGAACAACCGTTCCAAAACTGTTACGCTTCCTGCGTTTTACATCGACCAGCACGAGATCTCGAACAACGAGTATCGTCAGTTTGTGTATTACGTTCGCGACTCGTTGATGCGCGACGCTTTGGCTCAAAATGAGATCGAAGGTTTTTCCATCACTGAAGATGCAAACACAGGCAAATCTTTGGAAGACCTCATCGACAAAGGCTATATCCTCAACTGGGAAGAGGAAATAGACATGGAGAATGAGGAAGTGTATGAATACATGAATGAATTCTACCTCCAAGGGGCTGAGCGTTTCTACAACAAAAAAGAAGTAGACACACGCAAATTGATCTATACCTATTGGTGGATCGACCTCAAATCTGCGGCCAACAAAGCCAGCAAAGATGAAGAGTACGGTGAAGCCAACTCATTGAATCAATTGCACTCTGTTCGCGGTCACAGCGACCGTTCACAATTCGTGATTCAGGAATCTATTCCTGTTTATCCGGACACGTTGTGCTGGATTCACGATTTCACCTATGGATTTAATGAGCCATTGACAGAAACCTATTTCTGGCATCCAGCTTATGATGATTATCCGGTAGTGGGTGTGTCCTGGGGTCAATGCCAAGCCTTCAATGCTTGGAGAACCCAAATTTTAAATGATTATAAATTGAAAGTAGGTGAGACCTTCGTTCAACGTTTCCGTTTGCCTTCTGAAGCGGAATGGGAATATGCATCTCGCGGTGGTAAAGACTTGTCTCCATATCCTTGGGGTGGTCCTTACATCCGAAACAACCTGGGATGTCCGTTGGCGAACTTCAAACCAATGCGTGGTGACTATGTAGAAGACAATGGCTGCTACACTGTTCCTATTGCTTCATATTCTGCAAATGACTATGGTCTGTACAACATGGCTGGAAACGTGGCTGAATGGACCAACACCGCATATGACGAGTCTGTGTATGAATTTACACACGACATGTCACCGGAATACGAATACCGTGCTTTGGCTGAGGATCCCCCCAGCATGAAGCGTAAGGTAATTCGCGGTGGAAGCTGGAAGGATATTGGCTACTTTATCCAAACCGGTACTCGCTCTTATGAGTACCAGGATACAGCCAAATCGTACATCGGTTTCCGTTGTGTGATGAGTTACTTGGGTCGCGGTAAAAACGTAGCACCTGAGGATTTTAATACTCCTGAATAAGGCCTCAATTTAAAACCAATTCATAAACCAAAAGCAAGTAAAAAAAAATGAAACCCGGAAGTAA
>JBMOFW010000314.1:0-2134 GCA_049318685.1 Flavobacteriales bacterium | reverse complement strand
GCAGTGCAGCATCTCTAGAACCTCAGACAGTAGTGTTGGGATTGAAGACAAACAGGGGCACCTTTGTAACTGTTTCGCCTCAAGTTCCTTTATTGATATTGCATGCCCCTCCCGGCGACCAAAGTTCAAGTACCTGGACTCAAAACACCACCAATGAAACTGAAATTTCTCTGGCATTTGGTCTTGCCGGAGAGCGAACTTTAACAAATAAGGTTCAATTCGGAATAGATGCTCAATTGGGTATTGGATTTGCAACCGAAACAGACAACTATGTAGCTGTAACAAATTCGCTTACTACAAGGGCATCGATTAAAAACACTACAACGGCAGTTTTTTCTACCACTTCTTCTACCAGCTATTCAACCGAGCCCGGAGGAGGTGATGTATACATAGGTGCGGCTATGAATTTGAAATATGCGGTGGCTGATGAACTCATGTTCAATGATACATTGGGTCGGGCATGCGAATTGTTTAATAAATCCCGCTTTGTGGTAGCGCCTAACGGATTTGCTACGACTTACACCTATTCGGAAGGACAGATTACGGATGTAATCGTTCCAACTTTGCAGGCAATGGCAGATAATGCAACTACTGTTCCTGAGCAAAGAAGATACCTGAATCAGGTAAAAGTATGGAACCAGGTAGTGGACTATAATCGTCGTAATAAAGCCCGTGCGTCATTTATCAGAAATCGATCTTTTGACGGCAATGCCGGTCCGATTGTGGAGTCAACTACGGAGTCCAGTTCGTTTAAAAACCAGATTGAGTTTGATATAGAAATAGAGCAATCTGTTGCATTGGAAGTAAATGTAGAAGTTTCTAATAATGGTTTTAATGGTCAAGCTGAAATGAAAATGTCAATGAGTGTTGGCGGTTCGCTTAGCGGGAGTACTACCCGAGAAACATCTATTGAATACACATTGGATGATGATGATGAAGGAGATTATTTTTCTGTAGACATCAAAAAAGATCCAGTGTATAAAACACCGGTGTTCGAACTGGTGGCGGGTACGTCAAGTTGCCCTGCCGAAGAGGTTGCTCAAAACAGAGATGCAGGAAGATTGGATATACCTGAAGCAGTGAACGGCGCTCCCAACAAAGTGCAAACCAATATTCCTACAACCAATGAAGCAATCTATCAGCTTAAATTAAGGAACCTTAGTGAAAGCAGAGAGACGAGAACCTATAATCTTGAATTCGATCAATCTTCAAACCCTAATGGAGCAATTGTAACCATTGGTGGTAATCCATCAAATGTGCCGGTATCTTACACCATTCCTTATTTAGGTACGCAGATTGTTACCGTTACCGTGAAGAAAAATGCATTCATCAATGTATATTCTTACGAGGGACTTAGGTTTGTCATGACAGATGGCTGTAGTGATGATGAAGAAGAAGTTTCAGACAATACGTTGTCGGCTTATTTTGCCAGTCCTTGCAGCAACATCACGTTGGTGTCTCCAACAGATGGATGGCTGTCTAATGCTTCCGGTAATAATATCATTCCAATCAGCTTTAATGGATACAATGTCAATAACCTGCAATCTGTCACTTTGCAATATGCCCATACCGGCAGAGGCGACTGGCAGCCGGGATTTGTATTAAATCAGAGTGCCCTATCCAATACAGTTTCACAAATCAGGAACTGGGATGTTACCAATGTGGAAGATGGCAACTATGAAATCAGGTTGATGCTGCAATGTGGCAACGGTACGGTATTTTCAACACGTTATTCCGGTATCATCGACAGAAAGGCACCTCAGCTATTCGGAGCACCTCAGCCTTCCGATCGATTGCTTTCTATAGGTGATGATATCTCATTCAGTTTCGATGAGAATATTTTGACCAACGGACTTAATGACAGTAAAGTAAAACTTATTAAAATAACCGACGAGACAGAAATTCCTGTTCAGGTTACAGGCTATGGTAACAGAGTAAACATTGTACCTACATCGGATCTGTTTGCCAATTATTATGGCGATTCGCTTCGCGTAGTGATTAAAAACATTTCAGATTTGAATGGAAACATTCAAACAGAATCCGACACGATTGAGTTTTTGGTAGGTGGTACTTCATTGCCAATAGCCAATAATGTGAAAATGAAGCGTGTATCTATCAGTAATGTAAATCCGTC
>JBMOFW010000313.1:0-2137 GCA_049318685.1 Flavobacteriales bacterium | reverse complement strand
CGTAAATCAAACGCTGTTAAAGCCGAGGGCGGACGTGCTCTTAAATCACTCAGTGATGTTTTGAAAGGTAAACAAGGACGTTTCCGTCAGAACCTTTTGGGTAAGCGTGTCGATTATTCTGGTCGTTCGGTAATCGTGGTAGGTCCAGAAATGAAAATGCATGAGTGCGGATTGCCGAAAGACATGGCGGCAGAACTATTTAAGCCATTTATTATCCGTAAACTCATCGAAAGAGGTATCGTTAAAACCGTAAAGAGTGCCCGTAAACTGGTAGATAAAAAAGAAGCCATCATTTGGGACATTCTTGAAAATATACTTAAAGGACATCCTGTTTTATTGAACAGAGCCCCAACCCTTCACCGTCTTTCAATCCAAGCTTTCCAGCCAAAGTTGATCGAAGGAAAGGCAATCCATCTTCACCCATTGGTAACTTCTGCGTTCAACGCGGATTTCGATGGAGATCAAATGGCGGTTCACGTTCCTTTGAGTCATGCTGCAATATTGGAAGCACAATTGTTGATGCTTTCTTCTCATAATATCCTTAACCCACAAAATGGTACGCCTATCACTCTACCTTCTCAGGACATGGTGTTGGGACTTTACTACATTACCAAGGGTAAGAAAACGATGGGAGAGGATGTGGTAAAAGGAGAAGGAAAAGCTTTCTATTCTGCGGATGAAGTAATCATTGCTTACAACGAAAAGCAAATCGATCTACATGCAAACATCAGAGTGAAAGCCAATTTCCGTAATCCTGATGGAACATTAACTTACAAACTAATCGAAACCACTGTAGGAAGAGTAATCTTCAATCAGTTTGTTCCAAAAGAAGTAGGATTTGTAAACGCACTTCTTACGAAAAAAGCACTTAGAGAAATCATTGGAGACATTATCAAATGGACAAGTGTACCAACAACTGCGAGGTTCTTGGACGACATTAAAACATTGGGATATCGCATGGCCTTCAGAGGAGGTTTGTCGTTCAACATCAACGACTTAATCATTCCTGCAGTAAAAGAGGAATTGGTTGCAAATGCACAAGTAGAAGTTTCAGAGGTTTGGGATAGTTACAACATGGGATTAATTACCAACAACGAGCGCTACAATCAAATTATTGATATTTGGAGTCGTGTGGATACGAAAGTAACAGAAACACTTATCCGTGAATTGGCTATTGATAAACAAGGATTCAATTCGGTTTACATGATGCTTGACTCGGGAGCGAGGGGTAGTAAACAACAGATCAAGCAACTTGCTGGACTCAGAGGACTAATGGCTAAGCCAAGAAAATCTGGTTCTTCAGGAAGTGAGATCATCGAGAATCCGATTCTTGCAAACTTTAAAGATGGACTAAGCGTATTGGAATACTTTATCTCAACGCATGGTGCTCGTAAAGGTCTTGCGGATACGGCACTTAAAACGGCGGATGCGGGTTACCTAACTCGTCGTTTGGTTGACGTTGCTCAAGATGTGGTTATCAATGAAGAAGATTGCGGAACCCTACGTGGAATCGCTACTTCAGCATTAAAAGACAATGAAGACATCATCGAACCATTGAGTGATCGTATAGAAGGAAGAACTTCACTTTATGATGTATTACATCCCCTAACAGATGAAATACTGGCTAACGCTGGAGAAGAAATCAGCATAGATGTAGCAAAGAGAATTGAAGATGCAGGAATTGAAACCGTAGAAATTCGTTCGGTACTTACTTGCGAAAGCAAGCGCGGAGTTTGTGTGAGATGTTATGGTAGAAATCTGGCATCAGGTGCTACTGCACAACGTGGAGATGTTGTAGGTATCATCGCAGCACAATCCATCGGTGAGCCGGGTACACAGCTTACGCTTCGTACCTTCCACGTGGGTGGTGTCGCGGGTTCTGCTTCGGTTGAATCTTCATTGTATGCTAAGTTTGATGGTACACTTCAATTCGATGGTTTACGTACTGTAAATACAGAAAACAACGAAGGCAAGAAAATTTCTGTTGTAATCGGTCGTACCGGTGAAATCAGAAACGTGGATGTAAAATCTGATCGATTGCTTAATACCATGCACATCCCTTATGGTTCTGTTCTGAACGTTAAAGATGGTCAGAAAGTGGCTAAAGGAGACTCGATTTGCACATGGGATCCGTTCA
>JBMOFW010000312.1:0-2140 GCA_049318685.1 Flavobacteriales bacterium | reverse complement strand
CCGCTTTTGCCTTTTTAATTTCACTTTCAAGAGAAGCTTTCAAAGATCTCGAAGATTTAGAGGGTGATCAAGCAGGCGATTACCACACTTTGCCTCTGGCCACGAGTATGAAGTTCGCGCAGCGCTATGCTGGTCTAATCATGTTGATGTGTTTGATTGGGGTGGCCTGGTTCTATCATCAATTGGGATTCCGCTTGGTTAAAGACATACTGCCGTCAGTTGTTCTCGTATTGACTGTTTTTGTACCAGGAATATTGTCGATTTATTTTTGCAATATTAATTCGGTAAAAAAATCTTTTACCAAAGCCAGTCAGTGGGCCAAATGGACGATGGCCGGAGGAATTGTTTGCTGCGCGTTAGCCGGATATTTCTGTCTGTGATTAGACCGGAAAAGATTTCCCCTTCACCTCTACTTCTTTTTTCGGAACCATCAACACGGCCAAATAACCTGCGATGAAGAAGGTGATCAATGCGAGAATAGAAACACGCATACTGCCTCCAAAACCTTCTAAGAATCCGAAAGAGAGCAGACCAATAATGAGCCCCACCTTTTCTGTCACATCGTAAAAACTGAAATACGATGCGTGGTCATTGGTTTCCGGTAAAAATTTCGAATAGGTGCTTCGAGCGAGGGATTGCGTGCCGCCCATCACAAAACCTATACTCGCGGCAGCGATATAGAAAGTGATCGGCGTTTCGACGAGCGCGTAGGCAAAAATGCAGATACCAGCCCAAACCACTAGAGCCAATTTAAGTGTGAGCAGATTCCCTAATTTTTTGGATAAAAACGAAAAGAAAAACGCTCCAGGAATGGCAATCACTTGTACCATGAGCACCGCCATGATCAACTGACCGCTTTTCAATCCTCTAGTCATTTGTCCGGTTTCTGGGTCCATTTGCCAAACTTCTTTCGTTCCAAACAAAGACGCCATTTGCATAATGGTTTGTACCCCCATACTGAAAATGAAAAATGCAATCAAGTAGCGACGCAGACGACTGGTTTGATTCATTTCCTTCCAAACATGACGCAATTCCTTGAATCCATTGGCAAGTACATCCTTGGAAAATCCATTTCCCGTGTGCTTTTCTTTCAACGTTCGAAACGTAATTTGAGCAAATCCAGCCCACCAAATGCCTACGCAAATAAATGACCACTGCGCATCAATTTTCAACACTTGAATCATGATCAAATTAATGATCAACAGGATTACACTACCGATGTAGCCCATGCTATATCCTTTTGCAGATAATTTATCCTGATCTGCAGGTTCCGCCAATTCAGGCAAGAATGAATTGGAAAATGCGTAACTGACCCAAAAACCGATACACGCAAAGACCACACTCAGCATACTTGCCTCTAGGTGATTCATGTCAAAAAAGAAAAGTGAAATGCAGGAAATTGATCCAAGATAGCAGAAAATCTGCATAAAGAATTTCTTTCTCCCCATATAATTGGCCAAACCAGAGAGCATTGGCGCGAGAATACAAACAATGGCCATACCCACAGCCAAGGTGTATGACAGGACTTCGGTATTTTTAAAAATATGACCAAAAAACAACACTTCATCCTCAGCCGCTTTGCCTTCAAACTTATGCTTTGTTGTCACAGCGGTATAAAATATAGGGAAAATAGCAGTACCAATCACGAGATTGTAAGTTGAGTTGGCCCAATCGTACATCGTCCATGCACGCTGCATTTTCTTATTTCCCTTCATCGATGCGTGCTCTGCCGCAGTGTGATCAATAGTGACATTACTCATGCGACGAACATACTAAAATCCTACGAGATGACAAATAAAGTTTCTAAGATGGTAGGAGCTATATTTGTGCCGTGGAAAACAAGTTCGATATCATCATCATTGGAGGCGGCATCGTGGGTGCTGCCACTATGTATAAATTGCAGCAAAGCAATCCGAAAATTTCTATCCTTTTGCTTGAAAAAGAAAAGGGATTGGCCGACCACCAAACGGGTAATAACAGCGGGGTAATTCACTCAGGCATTTATTATAAGCCTGGTTCGCTCAAAGCGGTGAATTGCGTCAAGGGCCGTCACGAATTGGTTCAATTTGCCAAAGACCATGGCATCAAGCACGATATCTGTGGAAAATTGATCGTGGCTATGGATGAAAGTGAATTGCCA
>JBMOFW010000311.1:0-2145 GCA_049318685.1 Flavobacteriales bacterium | reverse complement strand
ACTGTCGCAAAACCATCAGGTCATTCAACTCCCCTCTCTTAGCGCAGGGATATATGCGTTTGTAATGAATATGCAAGACGGCCGTATAGCCACCTCGACGCTCATAATCGAATAATTTTCTTCAAGTAAAAAATAAAGAACAATGCAGGGCTTTTTTAGCCCTGTATTTGTTTTATGACAGTGGCTGGATTGCCAGCTGCCACACACATTGAAGGAATATCGCTGTTGACCACTGAATTCGCGCTGATAATACTTCCACGACCAATGCGCACTCCGGGGAGCACCACTACGCCTGTTGCCAACCAAACGCTATCCTCTATTATGACGGGTTTTGACGAACCAGTCGTGTTGATTCGGTCATCCACATTTTCGAAACTTGCGTCATGTCCGTTACCGTCGATGATTTGACAATTGGCTGCAATCAGCACATTCTTCCCGATTTCTATCCGCTCAAATGCATGAATACATGAAGCATGTATGCGCGTCTTTTCCCCGATCCGAATGACCGCTCCGGGGCGATCGGCCATAATCTTACATGCGCTAAACATATTGACATGATAATTGAAATTATCCGAATTGAAAACCACATGATCCCCGATTTCCAAGGTGGCTTTAGGATGAATATTGAGTATCGCCTTTCCGTTGAAGCGTATGGCCTTACCAATATGCCCATTTACGCTTCGGAGTTGTCTATTCTGCAAAGCATTGTCAATGGCATTGGCTATTCGGGCGATAAATCTTTTCATGAAGCGAATATAAAAATGAATTAAAAAAAAAGCCCCCTCGTCATAGACGAGGGGGCTTTTAGATATTAGATAGTTTCCGATTACTTGATCACTTGAAGTTGCTTAGTAGCTACTTCGTAGAGTGATGTCAAACGAACTTGATACAAGCCGTTGTTGAAGTTATCGGTGTTCAATGTGAACTTGTAAACTGTACCAGCTTCTACGTTACCGCTGTACATCTTAGCCACAACACGACCAGTTGCATCGAGAACATCAAGAGCTACTTGATTATCAATCTCAGATACAAACTTCACTTCAGTGAGGTTGTTGGTTGGGTTAGGATAGATGTTAACGATATCAAGCTTACCACGTTCCACTGTAGCAGTCTCAGCAGTTGAGAAGTCTACTTGCTCGTTTGAGCTGTTTCCTTCCCAAGTGATAGTTTGTGTGTGGATAGTAATGTTGCCAGTACAATCTTCAGCAGTCCAAGTGCGAACTACAGAGTAATCTGGGCAGCAATCCAATTCGAAAGCAAAGTCACCACCACCAGAGGCCATGCCACTGAAGATAGGTTGTTCGTTAACGAGGAATACACCGTTGTAAGTGAACCAACCACCGAAGCCATTGTCAGCACCGTTGTAGTTGTTTGCTCCGTCACCCAATTGGAAACCGAAGTAGTTGCTAGATGGCGCGTGCATCAAGTTAATAGCAGAACCCGCATATTGACCGAATCCAACCAACTCAGCACCATCTCCGTTTTGGAGGATATAGTACATCCATTCTTCGTGGTTTGCACCTTCGCCACCGCAATCAGCCTTGAAGCCAGTTGGGAAGCTTTGAGTGCTCCATGAAGCCCAATCCATTCCGTTAGCAAATACTACATCAACATAGAAACCATTTGATGGGTTGCTAGTGCTGTTCAAAGTAGCTACAATGTGGATAGTTCCATCAGGGTATTGTACCAATTCACCATTAGAAACAGTGTAGTAACGGTGAGCAGATGGCATTCCGAAGAGAACCATAGCCCAATCTACAGGGTATCCGCATGAGTTACCAGCAGGACGCATCGGTGTGATCAAATCACAATCAGCGATTGAACCTTCAGCAGGTTGCTCACCAGTGATGGTTTGAGTGTATTCCACTTCAACTTCACCGTTGCAGTTGTCCATAGCAGTTACTTCTGGAGCTGCAGGAAGTCCTTCGCTGCAATCCAATACGAGGTTACCAGGAGTTTCACTCAATACTGGAGCAGTTTCGTCATAAACGTTTACATAGTAAGAAGCACCAGTGCTGTTTCCGCAAGCGTCAACAACATAGTAGCTTACTTGCCACATTCCATTTCCACACTCGTCAGTCCAAATAGTTTCAACTGATGGATCTACTGATACCTCAGAGCAGTTGTCTGATACAGCGATCTCAG
>JBMOFW010000310.1:0-2216 GCA_049318685.1 Flavobacteriales bacterium | reverse complement strand
ATTACACTGAATTAAGCCAACTGATCTTAGTACAACATGACTCTCCTTCTCATTCCTCCACTGACGCAGTTAAACACGCCTTATCCAGCTACGGCTTATTTGACGGGTTTTTTGCGCGGTCAAGGATACCAAACACGTCAGGGTGATTTGGGTTTGGACATGGTGTTAACGCTTTATTCAAGGCGAGGTTTTCAGCGCATGTTTGATGCCATTGAATCAGGTGGATTCAAACTCGCACCGGCCTTCGACACGATGGTACGCAACCGATTGATCTATGAGGAAGTGGTGGATAGTGTGATTTCATTTTTGCAAAATCAAACCTATACCTTGGGGTATCGCATTGCTTCCGGGACGTATTTACCCAAAGGTCCGCGCTTCAATCAATTGAAAGACATTGAATGGTTCTTTGGTCATATAGGCGTGCAAGACAAGGGGCGTTATTTCTGCACCATGTTCATTGAAGACATAGCAGATTTGATTCAAGCCACCGTTGGTCCGCATTTTGGGTTTTCTAAATATGCTGAACGTGTAGCTCGCACGGCAGTGTCTTTTGATCCGATAGAAGAAGCCTTGTGCGCTGAAACAGATTTTTTAGACACCATTTTAGAAGAATGTTTGGCGGCTTATTTCGAAGATGAACTGCCGTCGCTTGTCGGATTTACCGTGCCTTTTGGTGGAAATTTGTATGGTGCTTTAAAGGCAGGTCAATGGATTAAGAAACATCATCCTGACGTGAAAATTGCCATGGGCGGAGGATATCCGAATACAGAACTCCGCGAATTGAGTGATCCTCGTGTTTTTGACTATGTCGATTACATCACCTTAGACGATGGCGAAGGCCCAATGTTGGCGTTGCACAAGCATTTGGAGAATCCACAACCAGCCCCTCAATTGAAACGCACTTATTGTAAAATAGACAATAAGGTCGTGTTTATTGACAATGTGAAAGGAGGAGAATTTGGACATGGTTCATTACCGGCGCCAGTTTATGAAGGCTTGCGTTTTCACGAGTATTTAAACGTAATCGATATTCCGAATCCGATGCATCGGCTTTGGAATGATGGCCGATGGAATAAAATGACCATTGCACATGGATGTTATTGGAAGAAATGTAGTTTTTGCGATATCAGTTTAGACTATATCGGACGCTACGAGCAAACTACGGCGAAAAGTTTGGTCGATAAAATGGAAGCGCTCATTGCAGAGACAGGAGAAACCGGATTTCACTTTGTAGATGAAGCAGCACCTCCTGCAGCCATGCGTGAATTGGCTATTGAGATTTTGCGACGCGGTCTGCAAGTGACCTGGTGGACCAATATTCGTTTTGAAAAAACATTCAACGAAGACTTGTGCCGTCTACTCGCAGAGAGTGGTTGTATCGCTGTAACAGGGGGCTTGGAAGTAGCGAGTCCACGTATTTTGAATTTAATCGAAAAAGGAATTACGATTGATCAAGTAGCACGCGTGTGCAAAGCATTTCGCGATGCGGGCATCTTGGTGCATGCTTATTTGATGTATGGTTTCCCGACGCAGACCGATCAAGAAACGATCGATTCGCTGGAAGTGGTGCGCCAATTATTTGAACACAATTTATTGCAAAGTGGACATTGGCATCAATTTGCCATGACCGTGCATAGTCCAGTAGGAAAAGATCCGGCGAAATATGGCGTCGTGCGCACCGGACCGGAGTTTAAGGGTTTTGCGAACAACGATTTATATCATGAAGATCCAACGGGTGCTGACCATGAGAAGTACAGTGATGGTTTGAAAAAGGCCTTGTACAACTACATGCATCAAAATGGATTTGATATGCACTTGCGCAAGTTTTTCAATTTTCCGATTCCGAATATGAGTGTGCCGCGCAATATGATAGAACGCAGTATTCAGATTGTATTACCGGATCCAATATTTACTCCGGGCTATCGCTTGATGTGGTATCGTGTTGGAGTAAAAGCACTGAAGAATTCCGCGAGTGGTCGCGAAATGATCTTCACTTACCGCAGGGGGTATACGAAGATAGAATTGCCCCACAGTGTAGCAGATTTTATAGAGCAGCACCAAGAACGATTCGAGTTATTTTCAGACGAACCTGTAGCATTTCAAGAAGCGTTGCAACAATGGAGTGAATCTGAAAAAATGGATCCCGAAAAGCTCATGCGTCAGCCGTGGTATCGGAAGCTACGTGGGGTTTTGTCTGTAGTGAAGTTGCACTCATA
>JBMOFW010000309.1:0-2218 GCA_049318685.1 Flavobacteriales bacterium | reverse complement strand
CTGCTTCGTCGAACAAGATATCGTTACCAGCTGGAGATGAAATCATGATCCCAAATCTTGATGCATCCGCTCCGTATTGGTCAATCAATCCCAATAAATCTGGTGAATTCCCCAAACTCTTACTCATTTTTCTCCCCAACTTGTCTCTCACAATCCCAGTAAAATATACCTCTTTAAATGGAATTGCCTTCATATACTCTTCTCCCGCCATGATCATTCTTGCCACCCAAAAGAAAATGATTTCAGGTGCTGTAACCAAAGTATTGGTAGGGTAGTAGTACTGAATTTCTTTGTTGCCCGGATTGCTATGGCCTTTAAATACTTCGAAGGGCCAAAGCCAGCTGCTAAACCAAGTATCCAAACAATCTTCATCTTGCTTGAAGGATACAGGGTTTTTGCCATGATCAGCCACGTATTTTTCAATCGCTTTTTCTTCATTCTCCGCTACAACCACATTCCCATGTTCATCATACCAAGCCGGTATACGATGTCCCCACCAAAGCTGTCGACTCACACACCAGTCTTTGATGTTCTCCATCCAATGTTTATATACATTTCTAAACTTAGGTGGAAAAAATTGAATCTCTTCTTCCATCACCGCTTTTAAAGCAGGAGTTGCTATGTCTTTCATGCTAAGCCACCATTGTAAGCTGAGTCTGGGCTCAACCACTACATCGGTTCTCTCACTGAATCCCACTTCGCTGGTATACTCTTCTGTTTTTAAAAGGAATCCTTTCTCTTCGAGTTCCACCGCAATCTTCTTGCGGGTTTCAAATCGGTCTAATCCAACATAAATCTGTGCAGCATCACTCATTGTGCCATCGTCGTTTAGCACATCTACCACTTCCAAATTGTGTTTGGTCCCGAGTTGATAATCGTTGGTATCATGCGCTGGCGTTACTTTAAGGGCACCCGTTCCAAAATCCATGGTCACATATTCGTCGGCAATAATGGGAATCCTACGGTTGATTAAGGGCACGAATGCGAACTTGCCGTGAAGGTGCAGATATCTTTCATCTTTGGGATTCACACAAATAGCAGTGTCTCCCATGATGGTTTCTGGTCTTACTGTGGCAATCACGATAGATTCGTCACTTCCATCAATCTGATATCGAATATGATACAGTTTTTGTTTGATTTCTTTTCGTATAACTTCTTCATCACTGAGTGCGGTCAATGCTTTTACATCCCAATTGATCATTCTTTTACCTCGATAAATCACGCCTTTGTGATGCAAATCCACAAATACTTTTATTACTGATTCGTAATAATCTGGATCCATGGTAAATGTAGTTCGGTCCCAATCTAAGCTGCAGCCCAGTTTTTTCAACTGTTGCAAAATGATGCCGCCGTATTTTTCTTTCCAGTCCCAAGCATGATTCAAGAAATCGGCTCTGCTTAAGCTCGATTTTGCAATGTTTTTTTCCCTGAGCATCGCTACAACTTTAGCTTCTGTTGCAATAGATGCATGGTCTGTACCGGGCACCCAGCAAGCATTTAAGCCCTTGCTTCTTGCTCTTCGAATCAAAATATCCTGAATCGTATTGTTTAGGCAATGTCCCATATGCAGCACTCCAGTTACATTAGGGGGTGGCATTACGATGGTATATGGCTCTCGGTCGTCGGGCTTACTTTGAAAATATTTATTTTCAATCCAATGCGAATACCATTTTTGTTCTGCGTTTTGGTGCTCAAAATTCTTACTCAGTTCTTTATTCATCGCTGTAATTTGATATCGTGTATATGTGGTGCACAAAAATACAAATCCTCGCTCCAATTATTAACAGATAAATATCTACCTTGACGTTGAATCGATACTTTTTTGAATTTTATGTACGCTATTGTAGATATTGAAACCACGGGGGGATTTATTTCTGGCAATCACATCACCGAAATTGCCATTCTTATTCACGATGGAGATCGGGTTGTTTCTCATTATCAGACCCTAGTGAATCCAGGCAGGTCTATTCCATCCTATATTACCGGACTTACTGGCATAAGCAATGCTATGGTGGCTTCTGCTCCCGATTTTGGTGAAGTAGCTGAAACTATTTTTTCTTTATTGGATAATCGAATTTTCGTTGCTCACAATGTCAATTTTGATTTTCAATTCGTGAAGCAAGCATTAAGCCAAAGCGGGTGGGAGCTGAATTGCGACAAGATATGTACCATCAGTTTGAGCAGAAAGCTATTTCCAGGTCAACCTTCATACTCCTTA
>JBMOFW010000308.1:0-2225 GCA_049318685.1 Flavobacteriales bacterium | reverse complement strand
CCGAACCCTGAACACCGAACCCTGAACACCGAACCCTGAACACCGAACCCTGAACTCTGAACCCTGAACACCGAACCCTGAACCTTCATCCTTCAAACTTCATCCTTCAGCCTTTATATTAGCCCAGTGAATCTCCATCAACTCGAATATATCATTGCGGTCGACAATTTTCGCCATTTTGGAATGGCGGCAGAAAAATGCTTTGTCACCCAACCCACCTTGAGTTTGATGATTCGAAAGCTGGAAGAGGAACTTGATGTCCAGATTTTTGACCGAAGTCGTCAACCTGTTGTACCGACTGAGGCCGGTGAATTGATTATCGCTCAAGCGCGCGCCATACTTAGCGAAGCGGGACGTATGAAAGAGATCGTCGCTGAGATTCGTGGTGAAATCAAAGGCGAAATCAAGTTGGGGATTATTCCTACACTATCACCGTATTTGTTGCCCTTGTGCCTACCCAATTTTCTCAAAGCATATCCCGGTGTTCAAGTAAAAGTATATGAATACACGACAGAAGATATTATTGAAAAATTAAAACACAATGTGCTTGATGCGGGTATATTGGCCACACCGTACGGCGATCCAGCCATCACAGAAAATCCATTGTTCTACGAGCAATTTGTGGTTTACAGCGGCAAAAACGAACCGCTACTGGACAAGCACTTTGTATTGCAAGAAGATTTAGACATCACCAAACTTTGGCTACTTGAGGAAGGTCATTGCCTGCGCACGCAAGTATTGAATTTGTGTGCACTTCGTCCAGGTGTGGAAGATGGTCGACAACTTCATTACGAAGCAGGAAGTATTGAAACACTGAAAAAAATGGTCAACATGAGTTCGGGCATCACAGTGCTTCCGGAGTTGGCTTTGCGCGATATGGATCGAAAGGAATTGGATCAAGTGCGCTATTTTCAACAACCTGCTCCAGTTCGTGAAATTAGTGTGGTCACTTATCGCACATTTTCAAAACGCCGACTTATTGATGCATTGTGCGAGCATATTTTAGCGGCTGTTCCCGAAGAAATGAAAGACTACCAGCGCGGTGAGATTGCGCGTCTTTCTGATGACGTCTAGTGGTATTTTATCCCGATAAGACAAACGTCGTCGATTTGCTCTTCTCCATTTTTCCATGATTCGAAGGCCTGCATATAGGCTTCTCGCTGAGCTTGCATAGAGGTATGGCTATTTGCCGTGAACCAAGAGATCAACCCTTTTTGTTTTAATTTTTTCAACTGTTCTCCTCCGAATTGATCGGGAATGCCATCTGTAAATGCATACAATTGATCGCCTGATGAAAGCGGTATCTCGATGGTCTCAAAAGGAGTTTTCGTCATTTGATCAGTTAAACCAAGTGGACGACGTGTTCCTTTCAATTCTATAATTTCATTTTCGCGTAAAACAATTAATCCATTCTGCGCCCCTGAAAAATACAGTTGATTATTCGTTTTGTCGATGTGTATAATGATGATGTCCATTCCATCGGATGCATAATTGTATTCTCCGCTGCGCAAGGCCTCAGCAAGCAATACATCCATAAGTTCGAGGATTTGATTTGGTTTTCCGGAAGGTATTTTTTGATGTGCTTCTTTGACCATGTTGATCGCCAAGATGCTCATCATCGCTCCCGGTACACCATGTCCGGTGCAATCACCAACCGCAAGTTGAATGGTAGTGTCAGTTTCATCAATCCAATAAAAGTCACCACTGATGATGTCTTTCGGTCGATAGAATACAAAACTCTCGGGAAATGCTTGGCGTACGTCATTTTCAGAAGGCAACATATTGGTTTGGATGCGCTGTGCGTAGCGTATGCTAGATAGTATTTCCTGCTGTTTTGTAGTCAATTCAATGGTGCGCTTTGCTACTTTTTTCTCCAATACTACATTTTGTTCCCGCTCTACTTTATTGAGTGCCTCGAGATTGGCCAAGGCTTGATCCTTGAAGTTTTTAAATCGATCCACAATAGCGAAGGAAAGGAGAATCACTTCAAAGGCACTGCCGATCAGTAATCCATAGGAAGCAAAAAATTCGTTTTGAATGACGCCCAGATTGGTCAATACAAAACCAAACACGGTAAGCACCAACAAAAGAAATGCAATGAGAAAGAATTTGGCGGGCTTGAATCCTTTACGCAACACGGCGATGGTCACTGGTATGATGGCCATATTGAGCAACAAGGTCAATACATTCACTCCAACAATGGAAATGTACAAGAGTGGTTGAAT
>JBMOFW010000307.1:0-2235 GCA_049318685.1 Flavobacteriales bacterium | reverse complement strand
AGCACTTGACTACGAATCAAGAGGTTGTTGGTTCGATTCCATCAGGGTGCGCCACATTGAAAATTCCTTTTAAAATCAATTTAGTATTAATGGACCATCCGGCGACTATCGAAGCACATTCTGAGCCCCAATACTTTAGGTGAATTGAATTTTATAATTATGATATAATTACACGGTGATTCGATTTGAATGGGATAGTCAAAAGGCGCGGCTTAATCTGCAAAAACATGGAGTGAGTTTTGATGAAGCACTTACAGTGTTTTACGACAACCCACACATTTTTAGTGACCCCGATCATTCTCAAGCCAGCGAAGATCGACTTATTGCAATTGGATTTAGCCATAGGCACAGGATTCTTATGGTTGTTCATTGCTATCGCGAGGGTGACGAAGTGATTCGTATTATTTCGGCGAGGAAAGCGACTAAATCAGAAAGAAAGGCATTTGAGGAATAAAGGTATGAGAAAAGAATATGATCTTTCAAAAATGAAGCGCGTTTATCCTTCTTATCTGAAGAAGCTTAAGAAGCAGGTCACTATTAAGTTGGATGGCCCAGTTATAGAATATTTCAAAGCGATGGCGGAAAAAACGGGAATCCCTTATCAAAATCTTATTAATTTCTATTTGAGGGATTGTGCGCTTTCAAAAATGGAGCCAGAGATCAATTGGAAAAAAACTGGAACTTAGGCCGCGCACGCAGTTCGAAAACCCTCTATCAGGGTGCGCCATGTTAATAAACGTTTGAACTCAAAATTAGGCTATATAGGGCAAGATGAAAAACTTTGTCGCGATATTGAGATGTGCGGAAAATAGTGAAAATCACGAGGCCTGGAAAAAGCTAGACCCTTCGGAGCAAAAGCTGCGCTTGGAAAAGGGCCAAAAGCATTGGATCAATGGACAGAAAAATACCAAGACAAGATTGTTTACAGTAGTCCCTTGGATGAAAGAACAAAAGTTGTTGATCATCGAGGAATTCGAAACATTTCGAGTCACATTGACGCCCTCTTTATTCTGAAGGCGAATTCACATGATGACGCCGCAAGCATGTCTTTGGATCATCCGCACTTCGTCTATTTTCCAGGAGATGCAATCGAAATTATCGAGTGTAAAAGCCGGCACAATATTGAAGACCTAGGACTTAGTCAGCCATAAACTCCTGAACGTTGTTGATGTAAAATCTGAAGAGAAAAATTCACTGGGCCACTCTTCGGTGGCCGGCGCTTTTCTGGTTAGAGGCCGGATAGAGACCTAGGAAATGACTGTCGGTATTCATAGGTGGTATACTCAATCCGTGAAACGCGTGATGCTTTCCTTGCCAATACTAGCGATCTTGTTGGTCTTCGGTCTACGGATGCTTAGCGACTCCGATGAAGCTGATAACGAACCGGAGGTCTCAAACGAATCCTCTACCGGGCATAAACTTCCTGAAAAATCTTTGAAAGCTGCCAACGGCGAGGCGGTGTCATCGCCGCTTGCCTCTACAGGTTCTACATCGCAGGAGGCAGAACGGAATGCACCTTTTCCAAACAAACAAAGCGCCATAACGCCTAAGGTTGAATTTAAACGCGATCCATTTTTCGTATCGGCGCGATCTAAATTCATGCACCCAAAAAACCCAAGTAACGACGAACACCTCCAGGCGAAAGCGCAGACTCAACTGGAAAAATCTGTCCTGGCTAACTCTCAGTATAGCTTTGTCACAGATATCGTCCGCATTGCTAAAGAGGAAGTAAGATTTGGATTTACTCTCGATATTTCAAACAATAGCTACGCCTACCGCGCATGTGTCGCCGATGAAAGCCGGGGCTTCGCAGAACCAAATTTCGGTTTCTCAGGCCCCTTAAGTACAGCCTTCGGAATTGTCGGCGATGCTCTAAGAACTGTTGCGCCGGATTTAAATCCTAACCATCACGAAGGAACATTTGAACAATTTGTGCTCGAATTTCCAATTGTCGATATTATTGGGAATCGGCCCTCTACGGCCACCCTATTTCATTTTAGAGAAAACGAAGTAACCAAGAAATGGGAGTGGAAGAAATTATCCACCTTTGCATTTTGGCCTCTATTCATGGATTCCGATGAAACCCATTCTTCTAGGATAAGCTGCAAATGGAATCTGCTACTAAAGTATTTATGACCGCTTGAGTAATGTTTTCATAACAACTCCCGTTATTAAACCTTCTTTGAATCGAGATTAACGGTTTGATGCTGGCATAAACATTGCGACGGGCAGACC
>JBMOFW010000306.1:0-2243 GCA_049318685.1 Flavobacteriales bacterium | reverse complement strand
TGCAACAAGATTTAGATTCAATTCAGCGGCTTGGTCAAGGAGACTATCATTTTTCAGCAGATTTTTAATAGTATTCGACAGGTAGATCGGATCTTCAGCCGGAACAGTGCTTCCATTTTGATTATCGATAATCCAACCAGTAGTATCAGCTGAATTAGATTGAATTGGCCAGGCTCCCATCATCATAGCCTCCATCATTGAATGCGGAGTGCCATCGATCAGTCCAAGCGCAATAGCAATTTTTGATGACCCGAAAAGTTGTAATATCTCATTATGACTGGTGTGTTCAGGCATTATAGAGATATCAAGTCCGGTTAGTGTTTTAACATATTCAACGGCACCAGTTATTTCCCCTTGAGGGAGATAGACTACAATCTTGTAATCTGCAAGTTCATTTTTACATAACTCGATAGCTTTAAGGCCATAGAAAGCTCGTCCGAGCAGAGTGTCTTCGTGACGACCTTTTAGCGCAATTACTTTTCTCTGCGACGATGCGCCAGGCTGACGGTATCGTTGCGTAGC
This sequence comes from Flavobacteriales bacterium, assembly GCA_049318685.1. Lineage (GTDB taxonomy): Bacteria > Bacteroidota > Bacteroidia > Flavobacteriales_D > Sanyastnellaceae > JAIXWP01. Next base: position 1,721 of record JBMOFW010000306.1, on the reverse strand, counting down.
GGCAACATCATACCCACCACTGGCAGAGAAGACGCCCAGAATTTCACCTTGAAACCCGTATTCGGGGGCAAGATCTAGTTCTCTTTGACAATCAGCCATAAAATACCGACAAGACTTCATGAGGCCAAGTGCCTGGGATCTGTAACCTGACAGGCGGCCAAAATGGAGGAGATCGCTGCCCCAGGAACTATGAATCCAAGGTGGAAAGGAAGCATCGGTTCTTTGAAATGCTTCATAAGCCAATATTCCACCGGTAAGTTCAAAGGAGTGGAGGAGATCCGGTTTAAAGCGGCGGATAACACGAGCGAGTCGGGCTGCAGCTGACAAAGGGTCGGCTGACATCAATGATGAGATAGCCTTCAATCTATTCTGCCCACGTGTAAAAGGCCACTCAACCGATTGCTTGACGGAGGAATCTGTATGTGCAGCGTGGTTTTTGGTGAGAAGGTGGACCGTTACATTTCGCAGTGCTGAACTGAGATAATATGAGTCGACTGGGAAGAGATGAATATCCCAAGATAGATCACTCAAGAGAGAAATCCACCTTGCAGTATGAATACTGCTACCATAACCGACATAAAGTATTCTCATCTTGATAATAAAATTGATTATTGTCGACTACAGTTTAATCTCTTAACTACGTTTAGGAATGACAGTAGCGGTCCAGTCAAAATTAGGCCGTGTCACACCAATCCATTTACCAAACCATCCGCCCTGGCGCTCAGTATCATGCACGTCAAAGGTTAGAACATTACTCTCATCGAATATTCCGACATTGGTATCTTTGACAATCACAACCCGGACTGAGTAAGAATCATCATTCAAAAAACCTCCCGGAATTGTGCAACTTTGGCGGATTGTGCCCGCAGGGTACCTTCCCGGCTGTGAGCGACTGTTAAATATACATACTCCTTCAATGTTGTATAAAACAAAACTTACCTGCAAAAGATTGTCGGGAACGTGATTTATATATTCAAAATTTACTTGTATTGGGTCATTAACCGTAATTCTGTTCAAAGGAGTGGCGTTGGGGGAAGAAAGATCAACCGAACACAAAAGAATGTCACAGTCTTGACTAAATGTACCATCTGTAGTCCATATTTTTTTATAGCTGGAGGGAGTATCACTCTGTATATAGTGGTTGATTATTTCGTTTGAGTCACCGTCCATGAGCAGCGTGCCCTGATCAAGCCAAATGACACGTGTGCATAAACTGCGGATTGCCAGCAAATTATGGCTTACAAAGAGAATAGTTCTGCCCTCTCGCGCTACAGTTGACATTTTACCTAAACATTTTTTTTGAAATGCATAATCACCGACTGCAAGCACCTCGTCAACGATAAGAATTTCCGGATCAAGGTGGGCAGCGACACCGAATGCGAGTCGCATGTACATGCCACTTGAATAGAATTTTACTGGGGTGTCGATAAACTGTTCTATTTCAGCAAATTCAACAATCTCGTCAAATTTTCGGCTGATCTCTTTTCGTCTCATTCCCAGTATTGCACCGTTGAGGTATACATTTTCCCTTCCTGATAATTCAGGATTGAATCCAGTACCTACTTCAAGAAGGCTGCCAACACGGCCAAAAAGATTGATCATACCAAGAGTCGGTTTAGTAATACGAGAAAGAATTTTAAGTAAGGTCGATTTGCCAGCGCCATTCCGCCCTACGATGCCGACAATTTCACCTTGATTGACTTCAAAACTAACATCATTAA
>JBMOFW010000305.1:0-2281 GCA_049318685.1 Flavobacteriales bacterium | reverse complement strand
CCCTACCCGGCATTGCGTATGACCGAATAGATTGATAATCCACATTAAACACATTTTGCACCGTGCATCTCAATTCGAGCCATTTCGCTTTACCGAAAGCATAACCAGCAAACACATCAGTCAACCCATATGCGGGCAACACGAGAGATGCGGTATTCGCTTCGTTGGTGTAACGCTCGCTGTACCATCGAAAAGCCACACCCGCATCCCAATGATTTCGACTAAAATCTGCACTCGTTGAAAATGTATGCGCCGGTGTGTAGGTCATGTACAACTCTTTTTCATGGCGCGAATCGGTGTATTGATAGCGAAGCTGAGCGCTGATGAAATTGGTCTTGATCGCTTTTTTAAAATCCAATGCCATTGTCGACGACCACGTGGTAACATGTTTAAAATTCACCGGCTGCCAATAGCCCATGCTTGTAGGCACCCATTGAATCCAATTGGTAAAATCTGCATAGCGAGACTCGAGCATCACAGTGAATACGCGACTTCTAAAATCCTGGAATTTCCAAAACAGATTCAGGTGTCCGGTAACACCGCGCTCGGGTTTCAATGAAGCATTGCCTCCAGGCACCCAATAGCGCTCATTAAAATCGGGAATTCTGAATTTATTGGACGCTCCAATTTCCACGCGCGGTTTCCACTTCAACCGATTTTTTTCGTCATACACTACTCTCACGCCATAAGAAGGAGCCGCGTAATAATGCGCCCTCCATTCTTGATAATAATAACCATACACATGGCTCTGATCCCTGTAATTCAAATTGCGACGAATACTTCCAAAAAAAGATTGAAAGGGTTCCACGCGCTGACCATCTTGATAATTTGAATTCACCACCCGCTGGGCTTGATAGCGCGCATTGCCATGAAACGACCACAACAGCCGATCAATACTACCAGCCACTTCATTTACAAAAATGCGGGAGTGCATGGCAGAAACCATCCATTGCGGAGGATCATATACATGCATCAAATCGCGATACACTTGATGATCTTGAATCCACGTGGATCGCCACTTCAATTCTGCGCTGCTCCACTTCGAATCATTATAGTGAATATCTCTCCACACCAGTTCGGTGCCTGCGCGCCACAAACTATCCGTTTGACTCGATGATCCCGCCGAAGCACTGCCCATGATCGAAGGCAAATTACTTGAACGCTTTTGCCACCACAGAAATGCACGCGCCACTACTGCATCGTTGATGCGGTACTCTGCATTTCCCAGCACAGCCGATTGTTTACTATTGTTGTGGTGTTGATCTACACGGGGCGAACGCAGTTGATATACATCCGTGTAGCTAAATTCATTGTCATTGGATTCATGCTGCGCAAAAAGCGAAAATTGAAATGTGTTTCGATACCACAAACCTCGTGCTTTAGTGAATGTATTTTGCAAACTATTGAATCCAGAAGAAAGGCGCAAATCACTGGATCTACCTCTGCGTGGCTGCAAGTCAATACTCGCACTCATGCCACCTTGATTGCCTTCTTGTGCTCGACTATTCTGTAAGAAAGAAGTCGAACCAAAAGCACCCACAGGTACCAACGAAAGATCTGCCAATCCGAGCGATGGACTATTGATAGAAACACCATTGAGAAAAATAGACGTATGATCAGGGGCCGAACCATTGACACGTGCGGTGATAGCAGACCCTTGCGGCCCATACATCAACGTATTCGCCATCCCTCTGCGTTCGAGCACTTGACCGAGGCTTTCCGCACCAAAGCGCTTTTGATCAATCGAATCTTTTATTTCATAGAGATACATCGTCGACCATTCACCGACAATGATCAATTCACCCAGCGTACTTTCCGGTGAATAATCTTGCGACAAATCCGCGACTTGCCCATGTGATGGAACACAGAGCAACAGGCAAAGGACGATATATAAAATACCTTTTTTAAGCATAGCCTCCAATGTCTTTTCCCGGACATCTATGGGTTTTTAATGCTTAAGGCAGGTCTTCTGACTTTCCCAATCGTTGACTCCTTCCCAACGCGCTTGAAGCGAGTCAGTGGATGCTGATGTGTCAACGATCACTTCTACCGTTACAGTAGGGGATCACAGCTGCGGGTACAGTTCACGATTCACACGTGGTTCCCTTTTCATCGAGGCCGATAGCAACACCTCCTCGAACCAAAAGCGAGGCAAATATACATGGCTTCAGGCTACAAGCTGCAAGCTTCAGGCAAAAAAAGCTGCAGGCTGCGGGAGAAGGTGGTCCTTCACCGCACCACCTCTCGACTTCGCACTGCCTCGCCTAGCGGCTCGCCAGTG
>JBMOFW010000304.1:0-2323 GCA_049318685.1 Flavobacteriales bacterium | reverse complement strand
TCCTTACTTTTGTGTGCCTGTAAAAAAAGGCTGTTTTCGCAGCCTTTTTTTTGTGGGAATTCAAGTTCGAATATTAACCGAAACTATAGTTTAGATCTCAGTTATGAGTGAAGAAATCAAAACCCCTTCGGCGGGGAATTATACCGCCGACAACATCCAAAGTTTGGAGGGGATGGAACACGTGCGCATGCGTCCTGCGATGTATATCGGCGACATTGGCACACGTGGTCTACACCATCTTGTTTACGAAGTAGTCGATAACTCAATCGACGAAGCCCTAGGCGGATTCTGTGATACCATTAGCGTGATCATCAATGAAGGCAATTCCATTACCGTGGAAGACAATGGTCGTGGTATTCCTGTCGACATGCACAAGAAGGAAGGTGTTTCGGCTCTTCAAGTGGTCATGACCAAGATCGGCGCGGGAGGTAAGTTTGATAAAGGATCCTACAAAGTATCCGGTGGTCTTCACGGTGTAGGTGTATCTTGCGTAAATGCGTTGTCAACACACATGAGAACGGAAGTTCACCGCGATGGCAAAATGTGGGTGCAAGAATATTCCATTGGTAAACCTTTGTATCCTGCCAAGGAAGTAGGACCTACCGACAAACGCGGTACGGTGCAAACCTTCCAACCCGATGCTTCGATTTTTGATACGACGGAGTACAATTATGAAACGCTTGCCAATCGTTTGCGCGAGCTTTCATTCCTCAATAAAGGAATTACACTCACCATTGTCGATAAGCGTGTTGTTGAGGAAAATGGTGAGTTCAAAAAAGATGTTTTCCTCTCTAAAGATGGTTTGGAAGAATTCGTTCGCTTTGTAGATGAAAACCGTGTTCCGATCATTCAGAAAATCATTCACATGGAGCGCACCGATGGTGAGATTCCTGTCGAAGTGGCGATGACTTACAATGATTCTTATATTGAGAACATTCATAGCTATGTGAACAATATCAATACCCACGAAGGGGGAACACACTTACAGGGATTCCGTCGTGGATTGACGGCTACTTTGAAGAACTATGCTGAAAAAAGTGGATTGCTCGAAAAATTGAAAATTGAAATAAACGGTGATGACTTCCGTGAGGGATTGACTGCCGTGGTATCTGTGAAAGTAGCGGAACCACAATTTGAAGGTCAGACCAAAACCAAACTCGGAAATAAAGAGGCTGTTTCTCCAGTAAGTCAGGTGGTAAGCGAAATGCTTCAGGCATATTTGGAAGAACATCCGAATGACGCGCGTGCGATTGTCAACAAAGTAATTGTTGCCGCACAGGCACGTATTGCTGCGCGCAAAGCACGTGAAATGGTTCAACGTAAAGGTGTAGGAACAGGCGGTGGACTTCCTGGTAAATTGGCCGACTGTTCTGAAAAGGATCCGGTAAAATCAGAATTGTTCCTCGTTGAGGGTGATTCTGCTGGTGGAACAGCCAAACAAGGCCGCGACCGTCAATTCCAAGCCATTCTGCCACTTCGTGGTAAGATCTTGAACGTGGAAAAAGCCATGCAGCACAAGATTCTTGAAAATGAAGAAATCAAGAATATTTATACGGCCTTGGGTGTATATATCGGAACAGAAGATGATAGCAAGGCGCTTAATATGACGAAACTTCGCTATCACAAGATTGTCATTATGTGTGATGCTGACGTAGACGGTTCGCATATCGAGACATTGATTTTGACATTCTTCTTCCGTCACATGAAAGAATTGATTGAGCAAGGGCACATTTACATTGCTACACCACCGTTGTATCAAGTAAAGAAAGGGAACAAATCGCAGTATGCATGGACGGAAGATCAGCGAGATGCAGCCATTCAAGAAATGCGCGGGGCTGGTTCGGATAACAGCGTAAACGTGCAGCGTTATAAGGGTCTTGGTGAAATGAACGCGGAGCAATTGTGGGATACTACTTTGAATCCGGAGAATCGTACATTGCGTCGCGTGACCATCGAGAATGCAGCGCAATGTGACCATATCTTCTCTATGCTAATGGGGGATGATGTACCACCTCGCCGCGCTTTCATCGAAGCCAACGCGAAATACGCAAAGATTGACGTTTAAGAAAGCAAGATATTAGAGCAATAAAAAACCCCTTCTCTTTGAGAAGGGGTTTTTTTATGTCCTGTAATGAAATATTATTTCTTGATCATTAAACGGGTAGTAGAGTCACCGTAGATTGATTTAACTGTGATCAAATACATGCCTTCAGCATATTCACCAGTGGCCAAAGTGATAATGTTAGAACCCGCATCGCGATTGGCAAACAATTCACTAGATACCACACGTCCGCTAAGGTCAGTAATGACCATAGTCACATCT
>JBMOFW010000303.1:0-2327 GCA_049318685.1 Flavobacteriales bacterium | reverse complement strand
TCGAATGCCCTTCAGGGAACTCTAAGTCATTCATTCGGCTCTCGTATGTCGACTTCTCTCTCCGCTAACTTTAATGCCTCATCAGCACATACCGGAGCAACAACAACCCGTAGTGACGGCTATTATCTTTCCTTGGGTAACAACCTGAATCGATTCATATCCTAAGTCTGAAGACCATTTTTCGGCACTTGTCATGAGGGTTTTTCCCATTCCTTTTCCGCGCGACATGTGATCAACAGCAATTATCCCAATGTCAGCTCTCGTGTTCTTTTCTCCCAACGTGACAAACCCCGACAAGTCATTATCTTCGATGAAAACCAGGACTTCTTTTGCTATTTGACGATTCAGTGAATTGGTCATCCATAGAGCATACATTTCTTCAAATTTTTCCTTGCCGATTCTCTCATCAACGTTAAATCTAGAATACACGCCGCTTTGAATGGCTAAATCAATCAATTTATTTTTGAAAGGCGTGTTTTCGTCAACGGATGTGATAGCCTCAGGAAAACTCAAACCGGTACTAATTAACTTCGCGTAGGTAGTTTTTTTATCTACTAATACGATATCAAAATTCTCACTTCTGTTGATAGACGAAGGCAATTCCTTTGTAGTTGAAAAATAAGAAAGACGCATGTCATTCTTAATAATGAGAGTATCAAGATGCTCAATGTCTTCCTCATTCTGTATTAACCCATTAATTCTTCCAACATTAAAATTGAAGAAATCAGAATCCCAGTCCAATTTCTGAAGTGTTTGTTTCATGAATTGCCTTTTTTAATAACTACGCACAATGTTCCCGGCTGGGCAAAGATGGGGATTTTCACAATCCCACACTTGCCGGATTGAAACGGAGCACTGAACCGACACTTTTGCCAAATGGATACTAGTAACATTTTTTATTAGTTCGCCCAAGGTTCGTTATCTATGACTTTTCATGGTAAAAATTAAATCGAGATTTATCGGGCAATTGCAGCGCATCCACAAATGTCGATTAACCATTTTAAAAAACGCAGTCCATACAAGGCTTGAAGAGCAAGGAGAATCACAATCTTCAAGCACATGAAACTAATATAGGCTTCTTGAATCCATGTCTCCAGGACTTGATTGCAGAAATCTAACGCTCTCCATTTCCAACCTAGTGTTTGCTCAAATCATAATTTCAATTAAGTTTGGACGCGGTATATCGCTCTGCGCGAGCACAGTGCAAACGTCTGTGCATGCGAACAGCGTCGATGTTCCAGACAACTACTTAATTCACTTAACCACTTTCTATGAATACCAAAGACACGGTAGACAACCTTATGCAATACTGGTGGGTTGTCCTCTCCATTCTAAGCATTCTTTATTACAAACGCATACTTCGCCTGTTTTTCGGAATGGTCATCGTGCCTGAGGACCGCATAGGATTGGTAACGAAGAAATTTGTGTTATTCGGACCAAACAAAGAACTGCCCGATGACCGCATTATTGCAACGATGGGAGAAGCCGGTTTTCAAGCCAAAACGTTGGCTCCCGGGTTGTACTTCGGCATGTGGTTTTGGCAATACGATGTCACCATGGAAGCATTTACGGTCATTCCGGAAGGAACCATCGGTTTGATTCTCGCGAAAGACGGTTCAGAAATTCCCACGGGAAGTATACTCGGAGAGCACATAGAATGTGATAACTTCCAAGATGCCACAAAGTTTCTGGCCAACGGTGGTCAGCGAGGACGACAGGCCACATACATCACGGCAGGTTCTTACAGGATTAACACGTTGCTTTTCCAGGTATCGACTACCGAAATGATACGCATACAGGAAAGTATGGTTGGCATTATCACAACACTCGATGGATTGCCGATTGAAGCCGGACAAATAGCCGGTCGTTTAATTGAAGATCACAACAACTTCCAGAATTTTGATGCTTTTATCAAAAACGGCGGTAATCGGGGTTTACAGCCTCAGGTAATTCTAGCAGGTTCATACAACTTGAATCCATGGGCGGTTCAGATCGAGGAAACACCAATGACCGAAATCCCTATTGGATTTGTTGGAGTGGTGATTTCGTTCGTCGGTCAGGAAGGCCGTGATCTCACGGGCTCAGATTTCAAACACGGCAATATTGTCGAGAAAGGATATAAGGGTGTTTGGCTGGAACCGCTTGGCCCGGGCAAATATCCCATTAACAAATACATCATGAAAGTTGAACTGGTGCCAACCACCAATCTCGTTTTGAATTGGGCGGCGGCGCGCAGTGAAGCGCATAACCTGGATAAAAATCTGTCAACAATCACCGTTCGGTCCAAGGACGGATTCCCCTTCAATCTCGACGTTGCTCAAATCATC
>JBMOFW010000302.1:0-2348 GCA_049318685.1 Flavobacteriales bacterium | reverse complement strand
CAATCCGTGATTTCCCGCCATATTCGTAATGTATGCAAAGAAGGCGAATTGGAAGAAGAATGCAATATGCAAAAAATGCATATTCCTAATTCTGATAAGCCTGTTACATTTTACAACCTAGATGTTATAATATCTGTAGGATATCGGGTTAAATCGCAACGTGGCACTCAATTCCGCCAATGGGCCACACAGCGTTTGAAGGAGTATCTATGCTATCTAAATCTTCACAAAAGACTCCTGAATGAGCCGACCAATTATTGGATAGAGGTCGTACTTGTGCAAAACTAACCCCGCGATTCCATGTTCTCAAACCACTTTTTATTCGTAACAAATTATACTGTAAATTTGTTACAAGAATGACAGCAAAAAATAGATGATTCTGACTGAAAAAAAGGTTATTACAAGAATTAGAGCGCATGGTAGAGGTTTTGTCTTTACTCCCAAGTTGTTTACTGCGGCTACAGATGATTCCGGGAGTATCCGCACTGCACTGACTAGGTTGGTGCAAAAAAAGGCTATTCGACGTCTGGCTCATGGCCTGTATGACCTTCCGGTCATACACCCTCAGCTGGGTGAGATTATGCCGAGCACAGAAAAAGTGATTGCGGCGATTGTGGCTTCCGAAGCCATTGAAGTGCAACCAACCGGGGCATATGCCGCGAATTTATTGGGGTTGTCGACTCAACTGCCCATGCGCATTGAGCTTTACACCAACGGCCCCAAAAAGACCATCCGATTCGGGAAACAGGAAATACTGCTCAAACCCACGACCCCCCGAAATATGGTGGGAGCCGGCACCAAGGCGGGGCTCATCTTACATGCACTTCGGCAAATTGGAAAGGAAAACGTCACAACGGAAATGATCCACCACATCAAAAGTCAATTGGACGAGAAGGATGTTAAGCAAATCAAAAAACAAGCGCAGTATGCACCTGCATGGATTGCTAAAATCATGCGCACCTTGGTCAATGAATCGTAATCGATGAACACATTTCTAAAACTATCACCGCAGGAAAGAAACGTATACTGCCGTCAAGCAACGGAGAGAATGCGAATTCCTTTGCCTGCTGCTGTAATTGAAAAGGACTTTTGGGTATGTTGGACGCTCAACCAGCTAAATGAAATCCCGGCACTAAAAGGGAATATAACATTCAAAGGCGGGACCTCTCTATCGAAGGCATGGGGACTGATTGATCGATTCTCTGAAGATATCGATATTGCTGTGAACCGTAAGGTTTTCGGACAGGAGCCGCCTCATGGCGCCGAACATGCGCAATCCAATCGACAGCGGAACATCCGCTTGGAAGAACTAGAAGAACGAAGTGCCACTTTTATAGGTGACGTAGTCTTGCCTCAGTTGAAGCGAACAATTTCGGAACAACTCAATGAGGAGTTCTCGCTGCGCCTCATACGAAAGGCCAACGAAGTAAACATTGAATTTGAATATCCTGGAACGCTAAAAAATGAACTGGGTGCGCTCTTGCCTGTGGTTCTGATAGAGCTCGTGCCCAGGGCCGATGAATTGCCCAACGAAGAAAGAACAATCACACCCATGATTCATGAAGTGTTCTCCGAAATACTGGGTGATGGCTCTTTCACTATTTCCGCTCTAAACCCTGAGCGTACATTTCTGGAAAAATTACTTCTCATTCATGAGACGATGGAAGGATTCAATAAAGGAAGCGAAAGAAAGAGCAGGCATTATTATGATCTATTCAAGTTGTATCACTCCGGAATCTTCGAAAAAATAAAATCCAACAGAGATTTGCTTCACGCGGTTGTAGAACATCGTCGAACTTTTTTCCGATACAATACTATGAACTACAACAGCATCGTATCAAACGGGGTAAAAGTGGCTCCACCAATGGAGACACGATCTGATTGGCGCAGTGATTACGCAAGAACTTCAATAATGATTTACAACAACATTCCAACCTTTGAGGATCTAATGGTCTTTGCCGAACGAATGGAAGAAGAATTTAAAGAGTGGGTATACAATGGCCCAGGCAACTCGGAACATTAACCGACTTTAACCGCTTATGACGCAGCAGTCGAAAAGTGAAAACAGTCACCAACGAACTGCGGGCTATGATCTCGTCAATTGAGAACTTGCGCCAGCGGCCTTCGTGGTTGTTGTCGGTATGGTAGGTTTCCTTGCGCAAGAAGATTAGCCTCGATATCACCTAGATTAACGACAAGATCCTCCAGTTCGCAGTTGGGGGAAGTGAGGGTGGAAATCGGTTACAAAAACTGTTGATTTCACACATTCACTTTAGATTCCAGACCAAACTTAATTACCTTCGCTCTAAAGAAAGTCAAACGCTTTCGCACAGCATGCGCGTGTGATG
>JBMOFW010000301.1:0-2350 GCA_049318685.1 Flavobacteriales bacterium | reverse complement strand
TACGAGTGATTTTAAAGGTAGAACTATTTCACTTATGCCGATGTTTGTGGGTGCGTATGCTTTTGGCGATCAAGATATTGCGGTTGACAATGGTCCCATAGCCAATACCTATGCTGTATTGCGTGAATTGGAGCGTCTCAATGTGATTGCGAGAAAAACGATTGTTCGAGACGTACCCGCCGTTTTAGATGCACCTAATCCTGTCGGGCATTATCGACTTGGCAGCAGGAAAACATTGGAAGGAGCGGGAGCCCCAGCTGCCGCGCCCGCCGATTTAACGTTTCTGTTTGATGCGCCAGATAGGTTGAGTCGAAGACGCGGTGTCGATGGACCGGGGAATCAAATTTATCTAAATCGCGTTATTGCACCTTCGATAGCGGACCTAATAGTTGCCCTTACGGATTCCGACTTGGGAAATGTGTTCGCGGGAGTGGCTAACAACTTCGTCGCAACGTTCTTATCCAGAATCCCAGGAGACCCGGACAGCTCGGGGCACTTTCCCTATTTGTCAGCCGGCATACGCAGCTACATTTTTCCCGAGCGTGACGTCCGAAAAAGCGCTGGCCATCGCCTATTGACCGAAATCTTTGCCGATCAGTTGCTCCATCCAAACAGCAGGGCAACCAGATCACAGACGTTAGCCGCGCTAATTTCGGAAAATCCTCCTGATGAGACAATTCCGAAAGCATCTTCAACCTTAACTGTAGAAGGTCTAAAGGATGTTGCGGGTCTTGACCCGCTTGCGTTTACGGATCAACAATTTGTGAAGGATAGAGTTACCACCCAGATCAACAACAATCCGGTTGTGCAGAAAGTGGTAATTAGCTCAACTGGAGGCAAATTGGAAATCAAAGATGACGGTTTCTGGGGACCTATCTTTAGAGGAAGCAACCCCACCATACGAAACGTCATGCGTTTGATTGGGTTGCCGCGCGAAATTAAATTACCACAAGAACAATTCGATGCTCGAGCTGAGCAATTAGAACAAAAGTATGACACTTCAATTGAGCAACTCGATCGGTGTGAAACAGTCAGAGCTATCAATGATTGGAGAAAATCCAATTATGGAAGTGACGATACGGACGGCTTATGGACAAGATGGGTTAAAGAAGATCTCACAGTGCAGGGTCACGACCGAGATTTTGTAAAGCTATTTCAAGAAATCACAAAGGCTATACTAAATGATGACTTTCCTGCAGCGAGCCGCGCCAAACAACGTATTCCTTATCGCTTAGAATATTGCCGTTATGTTTTGGCTCGTTTGCACTTTCACGCTGCCGGTGTGTTTGTTGGTGCCGGTGGAGACGCATCACTTGTAACGGTATTGTTCGATAAGTTTAGCGCGGAAGAGGCCAAAAAGTTTAAAAGCGTCGATAAATTAGCATCCGAGGCGGCAAATGGAAATAAATTCGGCGAATATCAAAAACGCTGCATTGAACATGCCAAAATAAAAAAACATCTTGTTGGTCTAACCATTCTACAGGTTGTTGGTGAAGCACTGTTGAAAGCGTTGGACATTGTTGACCAGGCGATTACTACTAAGATTCAACTGTATCTCGACTTGCAGCGTTATTTAGAAGGAAAGCGTGGCACGCATGAGACGAATCGACTTGAAAAAGAAAAAATCCCCGTACGTAAATACTTGGTAAATCGGGAAGATGCCGAACGAAGACAAACGGCCAATTACTTCAAAAGCGCTTTTGAGAATGGCTTATATGAAGCAAACAAGGCGGCCGCATTTGATATATTCCTTAAGAACGAGAAATGGGAATGGAATTCGAATAATTTATTTATGGAATGTTCATTTGGTTTTCCCGACGGGGATGACCCTCGTCTAAATCCTAATGATATTAATGAACGAGCCCAACTTGTGTTACAGATCGGTGAGCGGGCCATACAATGGGCCTGCACTCGGCAAGGCAACTTCGATCGCCAAAGTTGGGGAGCCGAGAACGATCCTGGTGCGCAGCCGCCTTTCGCAGAGCTGGCCATTCCAAGCAAGGTTTCGGTAACCGATCGTCTGGAAGCACTATATCCATTAAACCGAGTAGAGACGTTGGCAAACGAAATGATAAGCGAAGCTAATATTGCTGCACTGTTTCCGCTTAAAGGTTGGAATTTCAGTGATGGAAATCGATGCCGGGATGTGTTGGTTTGGGGTATGCAAGAGCCCGGCGATTCTCAGTTTATGACAATGTTGACGAATGAACTATCAAACAGAGAGGGAAGCAGATTGACACGTTTCCATAATTTTATGGTTACATCTCCAAGGCTCGAGAACAAGCGCTTTATTGTTTCTGCTGAATTGGCAGTCGGTTTTGATTTGAGTTATTCCCTGAGAAAGGATGCT
>JBMOFW010000300.1:0-2362 GCA_049318685.1 Flavobacteriales bacterium | reverse complement strand
GGACGCCGAGGTAACCGAGACCGAGGAAACAACATTCCCCCGCTTTAAGCGTTAAAACAAACACAAGAAGCCACACGAGCACCAAGCCACAAACAGGCTTGGTGTTCTTTTTTTTGCAAGTAAAAATACTGAAAAAATGACTGACTTTGGTAAAAGTCATCTTATAATCCAAACAACAGAGTCATGGTAGCCGCAACGATTCTCACACTCCTTTTTGCCTCCTCAAAACCGCAATCACAAGCGGATCAAATCGTTCAGCTTGAAATACTCGGTAAACGATTAGAAGACGCCGCACCGACGCTAGGCAAGGCACTTGGACTAGGAAATAATCTTCAAATAAGTAAAAGTTTAAGGGACGATGTGGTAATTATCCGCTCAATAGATGCCACCCAAAAAGAGCTGCGAGACACCATTGAATCCACATTAAACGTCACTTTCGAAAAGAAGTCCGAAGGTTGGACACTAACCCAAACACCCATCCAAAAGAACGCCGATTCAAAAATCTACCAAGCAGAGAAAATGGAGATTTTCTCAAAAGTGATTATCGAGGCTCGCAAGGCAGCATCAACACTCAAACCCTTCAATCAAGCTCTCTGTCAGGACCTACAAAAGAGGCTCAAAGTACTAAGCCAAAAAGATACGACTACCGGTGTGCTCGATCAATTCAAAGGAGTAATGAAGGTGGATTACGAATCACCATTGGGCCGATTCGCATTAAGAATCGCGAACAAAATTACCCCAGAATTCTTTAGTCCATGCTCCGAAGATCGCCCAAGAATTGTGTACTCAACCAAACCAACAAAGATGCAGTACCAACTCCCGTTTGACATCAGCGATTACATCAATTTATTAAAACGAGAGCAAGAAACATGGGCCCTCCATGGCGGCAACGAAATCAAACCCGAGGATGATGAACCAGAAAATTACGTCTTCCTCGGCCAACTAAATTCACTGAGAAAAAACTTCACAAACGAAGATATCGACACGATTACCATGGCGGTCAACCTTGACAATAAATTTATTGACCTCAAGGTATTCAACAAAGCGGGCGACAAGACCTTTAACACGTCAATCTCCACTCGCGAAATGTTCAGCGATGACAACAAATCCGCAAAAATGGATGATCTTCGGAGCGAGCGAGAAAAACTAAACGCTTCCCTCACAGGCACCGCAAAAGAATTTGCTCTTCTGATTCAATCCAAAATGGACAGCAACGCTGAAAAAAAGCCTGTATCCAACGAACTAGCATCGCTTCTCGTCAATCCAGAAGCCAGCGACCCACTCTCCATTCTGTCCCCCAAAATTTACGCCAAAGTCGCTGGCAATCGAAACATCGTGGCGTATGTCGATGATTCTGCAATATACGACCCGTTTGTAAAACTCGACCCGCTCGAAACCACCGCATTCTTAAACTGCGACACCGAACTCACAGATCGTTGGCTCCGGTCATGGCCCCAAAATCCAATCAAGGCTCGCAAAATGCGCATGGAGCGCAAGAAGCTCGGCACCTTGCTCCGATACATTCAAAAGAATAATCGATCCCTAACCATCGAAGAAAAATCATGGTTCCAAGCCGGCCTGCCCTGGAAAAGGGAAAACGCAATGCCGTATTCGCTCTTGGCATCATTGATAGAGAAATCACCAAATCCAGATTTCTTTTTCCTGGAAGCGGGATACCGAATCTTCGGAAACATGGACGAAACTCAACAATCAGTCACTGCCAGCAAAGGAATCAATGTAAGTCAACTTTCTGGAGGGGCACAAATCGAACTGTATCGTGCGATTTTCCAAAGTGAGGACTGGGAAGTAAGAATAGAGTTAGACGAAGAAGCCGCAAACAAACTTCCCCAAGAAGAACACATCAAACTTTCCGAAAACTACTTCAAACTGTTAGATGGTAAGTTCAGCGAAAAAACCTTTTCAATTCCAACCGGTATCTTGCCTTCACACCGTCTTACAACCACCAGCGAAAGGAAAGAAGTTATCTTCACCATTCAAGGGCAAGAAAGCAAATTTCCAAGAAGCACAACATTAACTGCCGAAGAATTAGGTGCCACCCTATTCAAGCGCACCAGACCAGACCGGTACAAGTATGAAAATAGTGCCTTTGGGGTCATCGATGAAAACAAACTAAAAATCGGCACCGCGCGAACCATTATCCTCAAATTCCACCTCGACCCACTCCATTACATTTCGTGGGATCTCAAAGAGGAGTTTCTAAAAGATGACAAGGTGTACACAGTCAAAACGTTGCCCCAAGAAATAAGAAAACGAATCGAAAAAGCCTACGCAGGAGCAGAAGCCGATGATAAAGTCAACGGAGCCCTGTACGATCGCCTTCCCACAAAGAATGGCAGCCCAC
>JBMOFW010000299.1:0-2377 GCA_049318685.1 Flavobacteriales bacterium | reverse complement strand
CGAGAAACCCGTGATTTATCTCTATCCACAATCCACCATGCATGTGGATGTAGCACTCGATTACAAGGGGAAGCTTGTGCATACCTATCCACATTATTCGCAAGATGGATGGCATGTTACAGCCTCACCGGAAGGCAAACTGTGGGATGAAAATGGTCAAGAATATTACGCCTTATTTTGGGAGGGTATGTCTTTTTCAAGTTTGAAGGCTCCGGATGGATTCGTCGTTTCTGGAAAAGAGACAGCTGCCTTCCTAGAAGAAAAATTAGCCTACCTCGGACTATCACGCCGTGAAGCCAATGAATTCATCATGTATTGGTTGCCGAGAATGGAAAGCAATCCGTACAATTTGATTCATTTCGCTGGTGAGGACTACAATCAATTGGCGCCTCTTCGCATCACACCCGAACCCACTACTTTGATTCGTGTCATGATGCTCACCAAACCCTTGCAAGAAAAAATCAACATGCCTCTTCAGGATCTTGCTCCTTTGAAAAAAGAACGCGTCGGATTTACAGTGGTAGAGTGGGGAGGACAGGTTTTTTAAAGGCTGAAAGCTATTTGAAATCTGGGAATACGGGGTTCCTGAGCGCATCGCATAACCCAAGGTGATTGGCGATTTCTACTCCACCACAATCAATTTTGAAGTCGTTAGATTCTCCCCTTTTAGACAAATAGTATATAGACCAGATGACAAGTAGGATATGTCGATATTCATTCTGCTGATGGTGGTGTTTTTATTCTCATAAATGAGTTGCCCCTGTGTATTGAATAGCTGTAATTGAACAGGTTCATTCGAAGCAGTTTCTATATTCAAAATTTCAGAGGCTGGATTAGGATATATGTTGATATTCCATATAGTTTCTTCGTCGATGCCAGCGGCGATATATGTGCTTCTAGCAAACAGCGTATTATCGCAGACAATTTCTGAAACAGCAGGCACAAAGCCTGTTTCGTAAGTGTTTGTATTGGTATCAAAAGCGATCATTCTGAGCATATCGCTACTGTTGATACCTACCAAAAGAAATTTACCCGTGTTTTGGTCAAATTGTGATGAACCACCAACGAAGTAAGGGAAATCTTCCAACTCCACTAATGTGTTGACAATGCCAGAGGTGATATCGATTTCAACAATGCTTCTTCCTGTTGGCAACCAATTCGCGTCAAAACCATCGCTGGTCGCGAATAACCTCTCGTTGACATTGTCGAAATTGAGACTCGTAATATTGCTATTTGGGTTTGGAGTGGTTAATATGGTTTTAGTAAATGAAAAAGATTCTTCTCTGACAGGAATGGCGTATAGGGCCAGCGCTGGGTCATTTGTATAGCCGCAATAGTAAATGATGCCGTTATTGGAGTCAAAACCGATAGCATCCGCAACGATGCCGGTAACACCCGGCTCATATATGGCTCCAAGCAAAGTGTCTTCATTTGAAATCAAATCATATTCGTAAATGCTGATGTACTCCTCTGTCTCCATAATGAGGTTATACATTTTGCTAGTACTCATATCGAATTCGGCGATATTGGTTAGCAATGAAGCTGTGTTCAAAGTGCTTTCCTGATTATCGGTGTCATAGGAGAATAAACCCGAGCTTTCGCCAGAAACCCCTGCGATGTAGTAGCTGCTATTGAAAGGATCAAATGCAGAAGATGCATATAGATAGGCATCAAGGGTAGTGGGAATGGTTGTAACGGATAAAGAATCGAATGCAGCCCACTGAATCAAGTCGATACTACTCGTACTCGCGTTGTAAGAAACGCCCATTAGTTTGATCTGGCTTTGTGCGTTGAGCTGAGCGAACATTACTAAACCAATGAAAAGCGGGTAGAGTAGTTTTTTCATGTCAAATGTTTGCAAATCAACAAGTGTAAAGTGCTTTTGTTCAATTCATTTCGTCTCTTTTCTTCTCTATTTCTTTAGGGGTGATTTCTTTTCTATGCCTTGAGCGAAAATTGATATTTCGTTTGTATCCGAATTTTCAAGGAACTTTCACGCCTTCTATCCAAACTTCCTCACTTTTTAGGATGCCGGTGTAATCAAATTCCTTCCAAACTCCATTGGGCAACCAAACAAATCTGTCTGAAGCTAATACCAATTTATACAGACTAATTGATTCACAAATTCCATTGGTGTGAAAGGTTTTTGAAGTCATCTCCTTTAAACTATTCGTGTTTATCCAAAACAAGGAGCACTCAGCACATTTTTCAGCGTTGGCGTAGTTTGGTGACCAAACTATCTTATCACCATTATTTTCGTAGCATATAGGAAAGCTCGGGAAATTTATTATCGAATCCGTCCGCACCAACTGCCCAAAAGAAACGAATGATAACGTTGATAGGAGTAACAAGATTGTAGTTTTTTTCATCTTTCAAA
>JBMOFW010000298.1:0-2398 GCA_049318685.1 Flavobacteriales bacterium | reverse complement strand
TTTATCTCCTTGGGTGATGCAGTTCTGAGAAGAAAGGCTTGAAATAAAGGTATTTTCAAAAGTATGTAATAAGTTGAAATGATGCCCCAATTCATGTGCTAAAAGAGTTTCATTCCCTTCACTGCCATCAATAGCAAGGGTGTTATTTATCGGATTCTCTAAGACTGGTAGTAGGGCTACGCCACCAACTACTTCTCCAAAAACTATTACAGTATTTGCAATATATACATTGATCGCGTCATTGTCATGAATTAGGTTATAAAGCCCAATTAGGTTCCCTCCATCATTAAAGTAGGTTGGAGATTCAACCAATTCCATTTCTGAAACATAAAAAGACATGTTGGCTCCGCCAAATGCTGCATTGGAATTAGCAAAGGCTAATTGTCGCCTTAAAGTTTGAATATTGAAACCAAGAGGCAAAGCACCTTGATTGGTGATAATGTAAAAATGAATAGGTAAACTATAATGTTGCTGTAAAGAAGACGCAGTATTAACCGGAGGTTGTACAAAAGAATGATTAACTGGAGATGGAGTTCCGCAAGTAATTTGAGCTTTTAATGCCATCGATAGCGAAAAAAAGACTATAAAACTTGAAAACTTGAAAACTTGAAAACTTGAAAACTAAATTGAGGTTTCATAAATCTGAAATTTGGAAATGAGGAAATATTTTACACCGCAAGAATATTACCATTTATTTGCAAAACCAAATCTATTGTGTTAAAAAAATAAAAATTAACATTTTTCGCACGAATAAATAAAAATTGCACATTTATAAACGAAACGTAAACACATAGTTTTTTAGCACAAAAAAATGGGAGCTGAAACGACCGTCTCAGCTCCCATTTTTATAATTTTCAGTGTATCTGATCCCTACGCAGCCTTCAACTGCCCCAATTTCGATCGATTCAATTTCTCCATCGCGTATTCCGCATCAATCAGCAAAGTCCGCACCTCCGGAGTAGAAGGCAATTCAAACATCGCGTCGGTCATGATGGCTTCACAAATGGAGCGCAGGCCCCGTGCACCCAGGTTGAACTCCAGGGCTTTGGTGGCGATGAACTCGATAGCGTCGTCGGCAAAGGTCACTTCGATGCCTTCCAGCGAGAACAACTTTTGGTACTGCCGCAACAAGGAGTTGCGAGGCTCGGACAAAATCCGCTTGAGTGTAGGCAAATCGAGTGGATCCAGGTAAGTCAGGACTGGCAAACGGCCAATCAATTCCGGGATCAAACCAAAACCCTTCAAGTCCTGGTGCGTGATGTATTGCAGGAGGTTGTCCCGATCGATGCGCTCTTTGTCGCTGGCTTTAAAACCAATCACCTGGGTATTGACCCGGCGGGCGATGATTTTTTCGATGCCATCAAAAGCACCACCACACACGAAGAGGATGTTTTCGGTATTGACCTTGACCAGTTTTTGCTCGGGGTGTTTACGGCCACCTTGGGGGGGCACGTTCACGTCGGTGCCTTCCAACATCTTGAGTAGTGCCTGTTGGACGCCCTCGCCCGACACGTCGCGGGTGATGGAAGGGTTGTCGCCCTTGCGGGCAATTTTATCAATTTCGTCAATGTACACGATGCCGCGTTCGGCGGCAGCTACATCGTAGTCACAGACCTGGAGCAAAGGGCTCAAGATGCTTTCCACATCTTCACCCACGTAGCCGGCTTCGGTGAATACCGTAGCGTCAACGATGGCAAAAGGTACATTAAGGTATTTGGCGATGGTTTTGGCCAGCAGGGTTTTTCCTGTACCCGTACGACCAACCAGCACAATGTTCGATTTTTCGATTTCCACATCATCGCTTGATGGCTGCATCAGGCGTTTGTAGTGGTTGTACACCGCAACGGAGAGAAATTTCTTGGCGTCGTCCTGACCAATCACGTATTGATCCAGGTGTACCTTGATGTCGCGCGGGGTAATGGAAGGATTGAACTGGAATGGGCTGCTGCTCTTCTCTTTGGGAGCTGGAGCTTCAGCATTGGGGTTTTTGCGATCGTAGAGTTCTTCCTGAATGATGTCATAGGCCTGCTCTACACATACCTCGCAGATGTGCGCATTAATGCCGGCAATGAGCATTTGGGTCTCGGATTTGTCCCGACCACAGAAAGAACAACTGTACGTTTGTCTACCTTTGTTGCGCATTTTGAATCCTGATTAGTTCGGGTTCGTGAGCCCTTTCACGACCAAAACCATGAACGGGTTGATCACTTCATTAAACGCAAAGTAACCAACCCGTCCTAAAATTAAGAATTTTTCTGAGGAATACTACGAACCAATACCTCATCAATCAAACCATATGCTTTCGCTTCCTCGGAAGTCATCCAGTTGTCGCGGTCACAATCCTGTGCAATCTTCTCGTAAGGTTGCTTGGTGTGCTGCGCCATGATCTCGTAAAACT
>JBMOFW010000297.1:0-2442 GCA_049318685.1 Flavobacteriales bacterium | reverse complement strand
GTTCTATGGGGCCTGCCACCAATAGCGGAAAGAAACTCACGAAGACGGCATAATCAATAAAACTTCGAATGGGCGTTTGTTTTCCCCGATAGATGTCAAATACATAAGACATGCCGTGAAAAGTGTAGAACGAGATACCCACGGGAAGTGCGACATCCAACAGCACCGGATTGCATTCCAGTCCAAGCATGTCAAAGCCTTCTTTAAATTGAAGCGCAAAAAAGTTGTAATACTTGAAAACGCCAAGTATTCCAAGGTTGTTGATAATACTTAACCAAAGAAAAAGTTTTGCTTTTCGCCGATTAGGGCTCGCTACCCAAAAACCATAACTATAGTCTAGAAGAGTGCTCAATGCGAGCAACCCTAGAAATCCAACGCTCCACCAACCATAGAAAAAATAACTAGCTCCTAGAAGAAGTATGTTTTGAACTTTAAAATTTTTCTGAAAAACAAACCAGTAGAGTATAAACACTACAGGCAGAAAAAAGACAAACTCAAGTGAATTGAATAACAAGAGAAAAGGTTTTGGGTGGCCGAAGATAAACAAAAAAAAAGACGCTGTTTCCAGCGTCTTTCGTAGTAGCGGGGACAGGACTCGAACCTGTGGCCTTTGGGTTATGAGCCCAACGAGCTACCAACTGCTCCACCCCGCAATGTAAAAATCAAATACCTTTTGGCGTTTGAGGGGTGCAAATATAGACTAATTTCGCAACAATAAAATAATATTCGTAAAAAGTTGGAAAATAATCACCGCGCAGGTTTCGTCAATATCATTGGTAATCCCAATGCAGGCAAATCAACACTCATGAATGCATTGATGGGCGAGAAGTTAAGCATCGTTACACCGAAAGCACAAACCACTCGCCATCGCATAATGGGGATACTCAATGGCGATGATTATCAAATCGTGTATAGCGACACACCTGGTGTGCTCGACCCAAAATACAAACTCCACGAGGGCATGATGAAAACCGTGGGAACGGCCCTCGCCGATGCAGATCTCATTCTGCTTGTTATCGATGCTTCAGATAAAAACCCACTGCATCAAGCCACGTTGGAAAAAATTCAAAAAGCGAAAGTTCCTGTATTCGTCGTACTCAACAAATTTGACCTCGTAGGCAATGATGGTTCGAATGCGGCATTTTTAATTTGGAAAGAATTGCTCCCAGAAGCACGCATCTTCCCGGTTTCGGCTTTGGAAGGGATCTATGTAAAGGAATTGCTTGAAGAAATCAAATCGATGATGCCGGTGTGTCCTCCTTATTTTCCGAAGGATGAGCTCAGCGATCGTACGATGCGCTTTTTCACCGCAGAAATTGTGCGTGAAAAAATCTTCATGAACTACGATCGCGAAATTCCATATTCATGCGAAGTGATGATCGAAGAGTATTTGGACGAACCCGAAATTGCTCGTATCCGCGCACTGATCCTCACCGAACGCGAATCTCAGAAACGCATCCTTATCGGTCATCAAGGCAGTATGCTCAAACGCGTTGGTACACAAGCCCGAAAGGATATGGAATCATTTATCGGTAAAAAAGTATTCCTCCAAATGTTTGTCAAAGTAGACGAGAACTGGAGAAATGACGTGAATCGATTGAAAAACTTCGGATACTGGGAATCATGATCGTTTTTCCAAATTGCAAAATCAATATCGGTCTATTCGTTACATCAAAACGACCTGACGGCTTTCACAACATAGAAAGCGTATTTATGCCGGTTGCATGGAATGATGTTTTAGAAATTAACCACGCTCAAGGTGTATCGGGAAGTTTTACCCAATCCGGCCTCACGATTGATGCTGATATCGAACAGAATATTGTTGTCAAAGCTGCTCGACTCATGCAAAGAGAATTTGCCATAGGTGAGATGGATATTCATTTAATGAAAAATCTACCCATGGGGGCAGGTCTCGGCGGTGGAAGCGCGGATGGTGCATTTGCCATTTCGGCGATTAACGCCATATTTGATTTGAATCTTTCCAAAATACAAATGGCTCAATTGGCAGCTCAATTGGGAAGCGATTGTCCTTTCTTCATCTACAATTCACCTTGTTTCGTTTCGGGTCGAGGAGAGATCATCGAACCCATACATTTGGATTTGAGTTCATACTACATTGGATTGATCCATCCCGGAATTCACCTGAGCACGCCATTGGCCTATTCGAAAATCAAACCGGAGGAAGCTACATTCGACCTTCGACTGCTCAACCAAACTCCTATAGAAGAGTGGGAGGAGATGGTGGAAAATGATTTTGAATTGCCCGTGTTCTCGATGTTTCCTTTGATTGGAGACATCAAATCAGCTATGTACGAGTCGGGTGCGCTTTACGCCTCCATGAGCGGCAGTGGCAGCGCGGTCTATGGTATTTTTAGTGAAATGCCGAATCTAGACGAAATCAAAAAAGATCTACGACTTACTTCTGCGCTCGCTTATACAGGA
>JBMOFW010000296.1:0-2453 GCA_049318685.1 Flavobacteriales bacterium | reverse complement strand
CCGCCCTGGAGTGGAGTTTCTAGTTTCTAGTTTCTGGTTTCTGGTTTCGGGTTTCTGGGTTCGTGACCGGCGGTCCTATTCCGGGTCACTTCTCGACTTCGTTCGCTTCGCTCACGCTGCTCGAGGTCCCCTGTTTGGTCGTGTTATTTTGTGCGAGACCGAGGGTCCTCGAGCGTTGGGAGCGCAGCGACTAAAGTCGAGAGGCGGTGCGGTGAAGGAGTGGATAATAAAACCTCGAAACGTCTCAACCTTTAAACCTGCGGAGTCGGCGCATCTTTTGTTATTTTCGGCACAAATTAATTTCGCTTTATGGCTGATATGTCTTTTTTTGAAGTGTTGAGTGCATTGTTAGCACTCACATTTATGGAGGTCCTACTAGGAATTGATAACGTCATCTTTGTATCCATCATCATGAATCGCCTCCCTAAAGGGGAAGAACGTAAGGCGAGTATGATTTGGATTTCAGCGGGCACACTCATGCGCATGATTTTGCTCTTTAGCATTGGTTACATTATCCAAAAT
Source organism: Flavobacteriales bacterium (assembly GCA_049318685.1). Taxonomy (GTDB): domain Bacteria; phylum Bacteroidota; class Bacteroidia; order Flavobacteriales_D; family Sanyastnellaceae; genus JAIXWP01. The sequence goes on along the minus strand of JBMOFW010000296.1, from coordinate 1,931 downwards.
GGCGAGAATCTATTTCATCTCGGTGAACATCAAGTAGACCTTAAAGACATTATCATGGCCGGTGGTGGATTGTTCCTATTGGTCAGCACCACCAAAGAAATTCACAAAAAAGTGGAAGGAGATAATGCGGAAGGAGATGATGTCAATACAAAGAAGAGTTCTTTTCTCGCCATCATGACGCAAATCGTGATGATCGATTTTATCTTCTCAATCGACGGGGTTGTTACGGCTATTGGGATGACACCTTTTTTGGAATTGCAAATCATCGCTATGGTGATCGCCATGGGAGTGATGTTCATTTTCGCGCCGCGCATCAGTGCATTCATTCAAAAACACCCTACGTTCAAGATGCTCGCTTTGTCGTTCTTGATCCTCATTGCTGTTTTGCTCCTTGTAGAAGGTGTGCACGTTGAGCACATCCACTTCCCGAAAGGATATGTGTATTTCGCTATGGCATTCAGCTTCGGTGTGGAGATTCTCAATATGATGATGCGAAAAAATAATTGGCATTTGCACAAACACTGATGAACTGCGTATGGCTTGTGGCATATTTCAATTCGCAGAAATGATTGTTGTTGGCGTTTCAGGCAAGAAGTGGTGAAATACAATTTCTCAAAAGCGTTTTATACAGATTTAATTTCTACCTTGCCTGAATCTTAAAATCGTATACTATGACAGACAGAGATTATCTACGTCAGTTGCGAATTCCAACCACTGCGGAGCCTTTGCGTGTTTTGATGAGCGCATGTCTAGCCGGAATAACTTGCGGTTATGATGGAACCGCGAATGGTGAATACCCGTCGGCCTTGCGCATTCTTAAATATAATACTGCCCGTGTGGTGCGTTTTTGTCCTGAAGAATGGTCTTTCGGTTCGCCACGTGAAATGTGCGATATACATGGAGGAACCGGTTTTGATGTGCTCGATGGTAAAGCAAAATTGATTGCGGAGAACGGCGAAGATTGGAGTGAAGGCATTATCAAAGCATCCGAGAAGATGCTTGAATTAGCGAAACAAGAGCAAATCGAGTTGGCGGTGCTCATGGATGTGAGCGCTGCATGCGGCAGTCAAGTGATATATAGTGGAAGTCGATTTGCTGAAAATAAAACTTACCAAATTGGTGCAGGTGTTGCGGCAGCACAGTTGATTCGAAATGGCTTCAAAGTAATTAGTCAACGCGATTACGCCTCGCTTGAAATCGTGTATTCTAAACTAGATCCCACTTATACACCCGATTTATCTAAAATAGATCACCACGAAATTGCTTGGTACAAAGAGTACTTTGGGGTGTGAAATAACGAAGTGCAGTTCGGAATGGGTGAGATTTCGATGCTCATTAAATCCTATGAACTTGCCGCAATGTTTATTGTTTCTCAAGAATGATCCAATTCATCTCTACGCTGCGCGACCGCAATGACGTACTTTTCTATTTCGGGACGCTTTGTTTTGTTTTGGCATTGATTTTTATAATGCTTACAAAACTCACCACTCTGCAAGTTAATGGTGTAAATGCCTGGTACAAACCATTCAAATTTGCGATGTCTTTGGGCATCTATTCTTGGACGATGGGTTGGTTCTGCAGCTACTTACCCAATTTTAATGTCGGTTTTTTTAATTGGACTGTCGTCGCGATGTGGAGTTTTGAAATTCTGTACATCGCTTTTCAAGCGTCGAAAGGACAACTTTCGCATTACAATGTTTCTTCACCTGTGTATTCTCTGTTATATGGACTCATGGCGATTGCAGCCTCCGTTGTGACCGTGTATACAGCCTACATTGGGTGGCTCTTTTTCTCTTCAGACTTTCCTTCGTTACCCGATTACTATTTTTGGTCTATTCGATGGGGTATTTTTCTCTTTGTCATATTCTCTTTTCAAGGTTTTGCCATGGGCGCACGATTGAGCCACAGTGTAGGAGCTGTAAATGATAATT
>JBMOFW010000295.1:0-2493 GCA_049318685.1 Flavobacteriales bacterium | reverse complement strand
TCAAAGGTTTGTTGAATGAGATCACCGCAAACGCTAAATGTGGAAACGGTGTATGTAGTGGTCACATCGGGAGAGGCGATGGGCGTTTGGATGGAAGGATCATCCAAATCCGTGGTTGGCGACCAAGAGAACGAACCATTGCTATCACCACCGGCATTGAGCTGGATAGTTTCTCCCGGACAAATCGAAACAGATTCGGGTGACGGAATTAAGTTTTCTTGAAGGCAAACGGTTTGAAGATTGTTTAAACCGCCCGTAGATCCAGTGAATCCGAAATACACCATGTCGTTGTTGGTGAAAATGGTGCCGAGTAAATCCACGGTGGCACTGAGTCTCAGATTGCAATCGAAGTAGAGCTCGACTATCATCGTCGCGGGATCCCACGTGATGCGGATAGTGTGATTGGTGTTGTCTTCGATGTTGACATTGGTTGCGGAAGCTTGTACGGGTCCAGCGAGATTATTTGCGGAAGCATGATTGACATCGCCATTTCTGAGAAAGGCCACGTGATCGAAAAGCGGATCATTCATGTTTTGCCCCGTGGTGGGATCTGCGCTATTGGTATACGTGTCGAATTCAATACCAAAGGATGTATTGAAACCTTGATAGCCCATGCCTGATCCGTTGATGCCCACCGCACCGGTACCTATTTGCTGAAGCACGAACACCATTCCATCAGCACCATTGGCATCTACACTTCCAAAGTTCATCAGGAATTCAATGTCGAAACTTTCGGATAAATTGATTTGATCGGCACTCCACACTGTACCATTTTGAAAGTTGGCTGCGGGAGTCACCGCGTAACAGTCTCCACCCAAGTTGGCTGCACTGCCATTGAGAAAGTATGTTTGACCCATTGAGGTTATTGTCAAAAATACAAAAAGGCTTCCTATCAGGTGTTGGAGTACTTTCATGCTCGAAAGTGTAAATATGACACTTTTATTTCAAACGACCATCCATCCGTTTTTTTGTGCGATGATAAAATCTTGGTTCTGTGGTAGGTGAGTTTTATTAGATTCGTCCTTCCAAAAAAGTAGATATGAAGAAAGTACTCTTATTGACATCGCTAGCAGCGATCGTATTGGTGGCTCCGAACCTGGGAATAGCGGGGGAGGACAAGAACGAGAACAAGATCGAGATTGGAGATTTTGAGAAAGACAAGAAGAAAAAGAAAGGGGCGGAGGAGCCGAAGAAGGAAGAAGACAAGTTTGGCGATTTGGTAAAGAAATGCACCAAATTCGATGGTCTCTTCACCATGTATCGCGACACCGTGACGGGCAAAACCTATATCGCCATTCGCGAAGATCAGTTGAACAAAGAGTATATTTATTTCAACCATATTGAAAATGCCCCTCCCGGCACGGGCTATTTTAAAGGATCGTTTGGCAGTTCGAAGGTGATTCGATTTGCGAAGAACTTTGAGAAATTGGATATCATTCAAGAAAATACCAGTTTCTATTTTGATCCCACCAATGCGATCAGCAAAGCGGCCGATGCCAATATCAACGAGGCCATTTTGGCGAGTGAAAAAATTGAGGTCACTTCCAAAGACAAGAAGACCTATTTGATCGACGCGGATGCGATTTTTTTAAGTGAAAAATTTCAGTTGATCAAAATGCCTTCTTCTCCCGGAGGTCCTCCCGGTGCGTTGGGTTCGTTGAGCGCATCAAAGAGCCGCGTGAAGCGCATCAACAACTACGAACAAAACAGTGAAGTGCTCGTGGATTATGTCTACGAAAATGCATCGCCACAAATGTTCTTGGATGCCATGACCGATCCGCGCAATCTCACCATCACCTATCAGCATACCATTTTGGAAATGCCGAAAAATGATTTTGTGCCGCGCAGAGACGATCCGCGTATCGGTTATTTCAGTACCCAGGTGAATGATATGACGTCATTTGAGGCAACGCCTTATCGCGATATGATTCATCGTTGGAACTTGGTGAAAAAAGATCCGTCTGCGACCTTGAGCGAACCGGTAGAACCGATCGTGTATTGGATCGAAAATACAACGCCTGTTGAAATGCGTCCCATTATCAAAGAGGCATGTGAACGTTGGAACATCGCGTTTGAAGCGGCTGGTTTTAAAAACGCCGTTGTTTGCAAAGAACAACCCGATGATGCCACATGGGATGCGGGTGATATTCGCTACAATGTATTGCGTTGGACGAGTTCATCTGAGCCGCCATTCGGTGGTTACGGTCCGTCGTTTGTCAATCCGCGCACCGGTCAAATTTTGGGAGCCGACATCATGCTCGAATGGGTAGCCATTTCGAATCGTGTGAAGTTTGACAATGTGTTCAAGAGTTCGATGATGTTGACCGATGAAAAATTGGAAATGATGCGCGCGCATCAACTGCGCAACCCGATGTTTTGCAGTGCTGCTGAAATGGCCGCACAGCAAGCTTCTTTTGGTGTTACGGCAGCACAAGTGTTGCGTATGGATCAGGCTGCAGAAAAAGAAATCGTTCGTCAAATGCTGTATCGTTT
>JBMOFW010000294.1:0-2522 GCA_049318685.1 Flavobacteriales bacterium | reverse complement strand
CAATGCCAAGCTCATCAAAAAAGATGGCAAACTCGTAGAAGACGTTTACAAAATCGGAGGTCTTTACGGCGCTGCTTTGGAGAAAGTAAACTACTGGTTGGAAAAAGCTGAAAAAGTGGCTGAAAACGATAAGCAAGCCGCAGCACTCCGCAAATTGATGGAATTCTATCGTACGGGCGATCTCCGCACATGGGATGATTTCAATATCCAATGGGTAGGTGCTACAGAGGGCGATATCGACTATATCCACGGCTTTGTGGAAGTGTATAACGACCCACTCGGTAATCGCGGATCATTCGAAAGTGTGGTTGAAATTAACGACTTTGAAGCGTCTGATCGCATGAAAGTGATGATGGAAAATGCCCAATGGTTTGAAGACAACTCACCAGTTCTTCCTCAACACAAAAAGAAAACCGTTAAAGGAATTACGTATAAAGTAGTGAACGTAGCCGGTGAAGCCGGAGACGCTTCTCCTTCTACGCCTATCGGTGTGAACTTACCAAACGCTCAATGGATTCGCACTGTTCACGGATCAAAATCTGTGAGCTTGGGCAATATCGAGGATGCCTACAACAAGGCTGCCGGTGCGGGTATGCTCACCGAATTCGCGAACGATGCAGAAGAAATCGAACGTGCGAAGAAATATGGCGACATCGCTGGTAAAATGCACACCGCCATGCACGAAGTTATTGGTCACGCGAGCGGTCAATTGGAAGAAGGCGTGGCTCCATCATCACAAACATTGAAAGAGTTTGCTTCTACAGTCGAAGAAGGCCGTGCCGACCTCGTTGCATTGTACTACATCATGGATCCAAAACTCGTTGAACTCGGATTGATGGAAAGCCTTGAAGTGGGAAAAGCGGAATACGATGGCTATCTCCGCAATGGTATGCTCGTTCAACTTCGTCGCCTCAAAGTGGGTGAAGACATCGAAGAAGCGCACATGCGCAATCGTGCATGGGTAAGCAATTGGTTGTATGAAAAAGGCATGAAAGACAGCGTAATCGTGAAAGAAGTGCGCGACGGAAAAACCTTTATCGACATCCGTGATTACGATAAAATGCGCGTTTTGGTTGGCGAGTTATTGAAAGAAGTGCAACGTATTACTAGCTCAGGAGACTACGCAGCTGCAAAAGCGTTGTGCGATGGCTACGGTAAAAAAGTTGATCAAAAATTGCACAAAGAAGTGATCGACCGTTCAGACAAACTCAACATTCCTCCTTATGCCGGATTCATGAACCCTGTATTGGAGCCGGTATTGGATGCCAACGGTAACATCACTGATATCAAGGTGACTTACATGGATAAGTTCGCCGAACAAATGTTGTTGTACAGCAAGAACTACGGTTTCCTTGCTCCGAAAAAATAAGACAGAAAGTTAGCAGGTTTGTAGGTTGTTATGTTTATAGGTTTCGTCGACAAGTGCGATAATTCCTTTAAACATTTCAACCTACATTCATTTTGTCCCCATTAGAACTGATTGCCAGATGAAGATCGAATTGACCACCGGCATGCACAAGCGCGATATCGAAGCCATTGCTGCCTATTTGCGTGAGCACCCAAAAGAGATGAAAAAAATGGTGTCCATTGCGCTCACCAATGAAATGACGCCGAGCATGAAAGCTTCCTGGATCATATCAACCGCATCTGTTCAGCAAAAGGGATGCTTGAATGCCTACTTAGACGACATCATTTTGGCCCTGCCGAATATTTCCACATCCGGAACGCGTCGTGAATTATTGAAAGCCCTACTGCATAATGATTTTTCAAAAAGCGATCATTTGGGTGCATTGGTAGATACCGTGTTTACGTTCATGCGTCGCACTACCGATGACCTCGCCGTGAGTTATAATTCGGTGAAAGTGATGCAGAAAATTATTAAACAATATCCAGATCTTAAAGCTGAGTTCGATGCCATTCTCCAAGAACAAATGGAATATGGAAGTGAGACCTGGCGAAAACTCGCTAAACACGTGATGAAGAAAACAGGAGTGAGGAATAAGGAGTGAGGTTTGTAGCGTGCGTTAACTAACACTTGGCGGCGCAGGTGGGCCACTATTTGGTTTTTTATTGAAATGACGTGGCTTTCCTTTATTCGGATTCCCCACCCCACTCTGGTTCTTGTTCCCGTTCTTGTTCTTGTTCCCGTTCTTACCCCCGTTCCCGTTCCTATTGAACCCACCGCGTTCTCTTCCACCGCCACCGCCTCGTGTTGGATTGTATTCGGGTTGAGGACCAACATCAACGGCAGGCGTCAACTTGTCCACTACCTTTCCTATCAAAGTTTCAATACGACCAAACTTGGATTGCTCTTGTGGAGAAATAAGTGTAAACGCTTCACCTTTGCGCTGAGCGCGCGCTGTGCGACCAATACGGTGAACATAGTCCTCCGCATCACCCGGTACATCATAGTTGACTACACAATCAATAATATCAATATCAATACCTCTGCTCACCACGTCAGTAGCTACTAGGATATTGATTTTTCTACTGCGAAAATCGAGCATCACTTGTTCGCGCTC
>JBMOFW010000293.1:0-2546 GCA_049318685.1 Flavobacteriales bacterium | reverse complement strand
AATACAGCCGCAAATGCCCTATTTATGGTCGTTTCAGGGCTTTTTCAACCCACCTTTATGAACAACTACAGGGTTTTATCAACAAAAATCACATTTTTCCGCGTCAGACCTTGCTTTCGTGAAGTTTCCTCTTCTACATTTGGCTTCACGCAAGCGTTAGCTTGATTGTTTAACCCTAAAATTCAACAAATACAATGAACAAAGCAGAATTGATTGAAGCAATTGCTTCTAGCGCAAAACTTTCTAAAGCTGATGCTAAGAAAGCTCTTGATGGTTTCATCGAGTCAACTACAAAGGCCCTTAAGAAAGGTGACCGTGTAGCTCTTGTAGGTTTCGGTTCTTTCAGCGTTACTAAGCGTGCCGCTCGTAAAGGTCGTAACCCACAAACTGGTAAAGAAATCACTATCAAAGCTAAAAACGTAGTACGTTTCAAAGCTGGTGCTGAGCTTCAAACTAAAGTGAAATAATCTTTCGCTTTTAAAAAATTGAAGGCCGCCCAGTGCGGCCTTTATTTTTATCATTACACTGCATGTCACAAGGACTCTACGACTTACTTCAAGAACATCTCACCGAACGCAAACGCGCGCTGTTTGAACAGATCGCAGATGCGCGTACACGGCATTTGACGCTGGTGCTCGAAGATGTGTATCAAACACACAACTCGAGCGCAGTGCTGAGAAGTATGGAGAGTTGGGGCATTCAAGATATTTACGCCATCGAAAATCGCAATCCTTTTCACATGCATCGCCGCATATCAAAAGGTGCTTACGATTGGTTGACTATTCATCGCTATCACGATCACGCAAACAACACGCAAGTCTGCCTTGATGAATTGAAAGCGAAAGGCTATCGCATTGTAGCAACGGCTTTGCATGAAAATGCGAAGACCATTGATCAGCTCGACATCACCCCCAAAACAGCCATTGTGATGGGGACCGAACTCAGCGGTGTGAGCCAAACTATTTTAGAACAAGCAGATGACAATGTGGTGATACCGATGCATGGATTTACAGAAAGTTTGAACGTATCTGTAGCCGCCGCCATCATCATGCAACGACTCAGTGAACGCCTACGGGAATCATCGATTCCGTGGCAACTCACCGACGAAGAAAAACTCGAACTCAAAATCGAATGGGCCAAACGTTCCATCCACTGGAGCCAACACCTCATCGAACTTTGGGAGAATAATGAGATCGGATGATCCAGACGAATTATCGAGACATATTGAAGGTAGTGCTGCCATTGAGCTTCGGTTCATTTGTGCAGTTTATTGTCGTATTCACCGATAATTATTTCGTAGCGCAATTGGGCGAAAACGCCATGAGCGGAGCGTCATTCATCGGTTTGATTTATGTCTCGTTGATGATGCTCGGAATGGGCTTGAGCAATGCTGCACAAATTATCATTGCACGTCGCCAAGGCGAACATCGCTATGATGAAGCAGGACGTGTATTTGCCAACACATTCATCATCGCATTTTTCTTGGCCATTTTACAAGTGCTGATTTCTTATTTCATCATGCCAATGGCTTTGGAAAAATGGATTGCCTCCGATGAAATTCGATCCTATGCAAATGAATTTCTTGAAATACGAAGTTTTGGTTTTCTATTTTACACACTCACTTTAATCATCAATAGTTTTTGGGCGGGCATTGCGCAAACGCGCGTCATGGCCTACACTACGCTGATTACAGCAAGCGTTAATGTTGTGTTGGACTATGGACTTGTATTCGGTGCATGGGGCCTACCGCAAATGGGCATTCGCGGCGCAGCGCTCGCCACAGACATCGCTGAAGCTTGCGCCTTTTTGTATGCGTTGATCTATACGCTTTCGCAAAAACGCATCGTTCAATACGAACTCAAAAAAGCATTGCAGAGCAAATCCCTGCAATACACCAAACAATTGCTGGTGCTCGGTGGACCGATCATGCTTCGACTCGGCATCAGTCTAAGTGTATGGGCTGTCTTCTTTTTGTTTGTAGAAAAATTAGGTGAAAAACAATTTCAAGCGTCCCACATTGTCCGCAACATGTATATGCTGGTGTGGATCTCTGTGATGGGATTTTCGAGTGCTACCAAAACCTATGTCTCCACACTGATCGCCGAAAAGCGTCAAGAAATTTTAATGCCCACCATCCGCAAATTAATGCTGATGAATTTCACCGGTGTACTGTTGCTCAGTCATGGCCTCTGGCTTTATCCCGAATGGATTGCATCGCTATTCACCGACGATGCCGAAACCATTCAATATACGGTCGATTGCATGTTGGTGATCTTGCCGGCCATGCTCACTTTTTCCATCACCAACATCATGCTGAATATGGTGGAAGGTAGCGGCAATACCGTCGCCGGATTTTTAGTAGAGTTCACCACGATGATCGTGTACATTTCACTTTCCTACTACATTACCATCATCGCTCCCCAACCCATTCACATCGTCTGGATGGCCGACTATCTCTATTTTGCCCTCTTGGGATTACTCAGCATCCTTTTCCTCTACAACGGAAAATGGAAATACCGCGAAGTCTAGTTCTAGTTCTTGTTCCA
>JBMOFW010000292.1:0-2560 GCA_049318685.1 Flavobacteriales bacterium | reverse complement strand
GATACCATCAATTTCAAAAGGGAGGTTGAAGCGTTCTTTATCCCAATATTCAATAAACGACATGATGCCGTCAATCGAATTGGTTTTTTCAATCATTCTTTTTTTCGAATTTGGCACTTTAAAACCCCAAGTAGAAGCGTGTTCTACACTGTTGAAGTGATCTCCGAAAGGAAGTCCTTCCCCCAATACATAGTACAGATAACTATCGAGTCGACGCTTTGCCACCAAAGCACTGTCTTGTTGCTTCAGGGTTCCCGCCGCAGTATTTCTTGGGTTCGCATAGAGCTCTTCACCTTCTGCGGCGCGCTCTTCGTTGAGTGCATCGAAGACACTTCGTGGTAAAAAGATTTCACCACGAATTTCAAAGGCTGGTGGATAATCGCCACGAAGCGTCAATGGAATGCAGCGAATGGTGCGGATATTGGCCGAAACATCTTCGCCTACTGCACCGTCACCTCGGGTGACACCGCGCACAAATTGTCCGTTTTCGTAATGCAATGAAATCGCTACGCCATCGTATTTCAATTCCATGACATACTCGATATCCGTGTCAGCTTCTTTGTGTAATCGTTCTTCCCATTCTGCAATTTCTTCGCGACTGTAGGTGTTGGAGAGCGACAACATCGGACGGATGTGCGTCACCTTTTCAAACTTATCGGTGATATCGCCACCAACCCTTTTGGTAGGGGAGTTGCTGGCGGCCAACTCAGGATATTCTTTTTCGAGTTGCTCGAGTTCTTTGAGTAGGAGGTCGAATTGTTGATCCGAAATGATCGGGTTGTTTTCGACGTAATAGAGATGATTATGGTGGTTGAGATCCGCGGTTAGCGTATCGATGCGTTCTTTCGCAATCTCAATAGGTGTCTTTGATGTCATGGTCCCAGATGCTCTTGGTCAGTTTGCCAAACTTAATACGAACGCGCAAAATGGCAACAGGGGCGTTATAAACAGGTTGAATTTCATCCGGAGTTTTGCGCATGTAGCGGTAGCCCACACCCACACCGGCAGAGATCCACCAGTTGATATTGTAATAGGTGGTAGTGCTTATTTCGAATGGGCGTACTGTTATTTCAGGATATTTGCGACGTTCAGTTTCGCCAGCTATAAGATAATCTCCATTGATAGTTCCTTTACCAAGATGAGCTGTTGCTGAGATCTCCCATTTTTTATTGAAAAACAAAACGCGTTCGTAATAAATAGAAGCGTATCTGATATCGAAATGGGCTGATATAATGTCTGGACTTAATTCTACCAAAGAAGTAGTATTCACTCCATTTCCAAGTCCATAGAATCCAAATCCAAATCGGTGCACGCGTCTATATTCCATTCCAACACGGATACCTCCAATGCGGGCTCTGGTGCTACTGATAATGGTTTGACGTGCATCAAAGACAAAGTCAAATTTCCATTTTTTAAAATTTCCGTCGAGTGGCTTATATCCCGTGAGAATCCACACGGTATCTCTGTAGTCCTTATTTTTACCAAAGACGCCTATCGTGGGCTTATGAGGAAAGGCCATGGCCACCGATGAGAGCATCAGCAATAGCGAGAGTATGGCCAAACATTTTTTCAAGGTGGTGCAAATGTACTACATGCAGCGACTTGCTTGGAATGCTTTGGTTTAATTGGCTTTTCTGTGTAAAATGAAGGACTTCGCTAATTTTTCACCACCTTTGAAGAATTATTAAATTTAGAGAGATTGGATTTTAAGTCATTAGGTTTAGCAGACGAAGTGTTGGAGGGGATTTCGTCAATGAATTTTACAACGCCTACACCCATTCAGGTGGAAAGCATTCCCCTTATTAAGTCAGGAAAAGATTTGATTGGTATAGCCCAGACGGGTACAGGAAAAACGGCAGCGTTTATTTTGCCAGTCATTGATTTTATTCTCAGAAATCCTGCTGCGGGTCATGTGCGCGCCTTGGTCATCGTACCTACGCGTGAATTGGCTTTGCAAATCGACCAAGCCGTGGAAGCCTATTCATATTTCACGGGCGTAAGTTCAGTGGCGATATATGGTGGTGGTGATGGAAATGATTTCAATAATGAGAAGCGGGCTATTACCGGTGGAATTGATATTATTATTGCAACCCCCGGTCGCTTGATTTCGCATATGAATGTTGGATACGTTGATTTTGGAAAATTGGATTTTTTCATTCTCGACGAAGCAGATCGCATGCTCGACATGGGTTTTGCGCCTGATCTTAATCGCATCATTCGGACGTTGAATCCGAATCGTCAAAGTTTGTTGTTTTCGGCCACTATGCCCGAGAATGTATTCCGTTTGGCTAAATCGATGTTGAAAGATCCACTGACGGTCAACATCGCTTTGAGTAAGCCGGCGGAGGGCGTTACGCAGGGTGCTTATGTGTTGCACGAAGATCAGAAAATGCCAGTGATTTTGTCGGTATTGGAAGAGCGTAAAGACATTTGCACTATTGTATTTAGTAGTACCAAACAAACTGTTGCCAATCTGCATCGCGCTTTGAAGGCAAAAGGCTTGAATGTGGGCATGATCAGCAGTGATCTCGAACAGCAAGAGCGCGAACAAGTGATGCTC
>JBMOFW010000291.1:0-2581 GCA_049318685.1 Flavobacteriales bacterium | reverse complement strand
AGAGTTCTGAGAAAGAGTTTAAGAATCACAATCACAATGAGAATGAATAGAGTCTCGAGATGTGAGAATGGAGATTGGAGTCTCGAGTTGTGAGTTTCGAGTGGATAAAGATTTTGGCTCTCCAGAGTCACAATCACCCCCCATTTATCTTACTTTTGCCTCCCAAATGATCCGAGATATTCAACCCGCAGTACTCGTCCTGGAGGACGGTACTGTTTTCCACGGCAAATCTTGCGGAGCTGTTGGTCAAACAACCGGTGAAATCGCTTTTAACACAGCCATGACCGGTTATCAAGAAGTATTTACCGATCCCTCTTATTACGGTCAAGTCCTCGTGATGGCGACCGCTCATATCGGAAATTACGGCGTTCACGCAGATGAAATTGAATCCGAATCGTGCAAAGTCGCGGGGGTGATTATCAAAAAATTCTCTGACGTGGCGAGCCGTGTGGGTGGAAATGGCACTTTACAGGACTATCTCATGCGCGATGGCGTGGTAGGTATCAGTGATATCGATACACGCGCTTTGGTGCGTCATATTCGTCAGGCAGGGGCTATGAATTGCCTTATCGCTTCGGCTGAGGCGCCTTTTACCGACGATCACATCAATAAGCTCAAAGCAGAAGTCAAGCAAGTTCCCTCGATGGATGGCTTGGAACTCTCTTCTTTCGTAGCCACAAAAGAAGCCTTTGAATTTGGAGATCCCGCTGCCGCGCATCGCGTAGCGGTGATCGACCTCGGCGTGAAGAAGAATATTCTCCGTTGTTTAGCAGAGCGCAATTGTTTTCTCAAAGTATTTCCTCTTCAGGCTTCCAAGGATGAAATCTTGGCTTGGAATCCCGATGGAATCATGTTTAGCAATGGCCCCGGCGACCCAAGTGCCATGCCTGATACCATTGCCCTCTTTAAAGACATTATCGATACCGGTATTCCTTGCTTCGGAATTTGCTTGGGACACCAACTCATTGCCCTCAGTCAGGGATTGAAAACGCAAAAGATGTTCAACGGACACCGCGGGATCAATCATCCAATCAAGAATCTCTTGACCAGTAAATGCGAGATTACCAGCCAAAATCACGGCTTTGTGGTATCTCCCGATAGCGTGGGGCAAAACGATAATATTGAAGTAACGCATATTCACCTCAATGACAATACCATTGCGGGAATTCGCTTAAAAGATAAACCTGTTTTCTCCGTGCAATACCATCCGGAGGCAAGTGCAGGTCCACATGATTCAAGATATTTGTTCGATCAATTTATCGAAAATATCCAGGTGGCTAAAACAGCAAATGTGTGAATCCATTTGCCAATTAAAAACCAAAAACACGTTTAAAAAACATGTCAACCATTGCAAGAATTCATGCCCGTCAAATTCTCGATTCGCGCGGTAATCCAACCGTTGAAGTAGAAGTTTTGACAGACCAGGGCATCATTGGTCGCGCTGCCGTTCCTTCAGGTGCATCTACGGGTGTTCACGAAGCCGTTGAATTGCGCGACAACGATAAAAGCATTTATCTCGGAAAAGGCGTTACCAAAGCCATTCAAAATGTCAATGCGACATTGAATGACGAGTTGAACGGCGCTTCAATTTTCGATCAACAGCTCATCGACCGCGCTATGTGCGGCATCGACGGTACGGATAGCAAAGCGGTGCTCGGCGCGAATGCCATTTTGGGTGTTTCGTTGGCGTGCGCACGCGCTGCTGCTGATACCATGGGCATGCCCCTCTACCGCTACGTTGGCGGTATTGGCGCCAATACACTTCCTGTTCCGTTGATGAATATCATCAATGGCGGTGCACATGCCGACAACAAAGTGGATGTGCAAGAATTCATGATTTTGCCTGTGGGCGCGGAGACCTTCAGTGAAGCGTTGCGCATGGGGGCGGAGATTTTTCATCACCTCAAATCGGTATTGAAAAAGCAAGGCCATTCCACCAATGTGGGCGATGAAGGCGGATTTGCGCCCAATTTGGCGAGCAATGAAGACGCATTGAAAGTGGTGATGCAGGCCATCGAGGTAGCAGGATATCGTCCTGGAGAGGATGTGTATATCGGCCTCGATTGCGCGTCTACCGAGTTTTATGATGCCGAAAAGAAACTCTATCGTTTGGGCAGCACGGGTGAAGAATTGACCAGCGCGCAGATGGTGGCTTATTGGGCCGATTGGGTGAAAAAATACCCGATTGTATCGATTGAAGACGGTTGTTCAGAAGACGATTGGGATGGCTGGAATTTGCTCACCAAAGAGATGGGCGGCAATGTGCAGTTGGTAGGTGATGATTTGTTTGTGACCAATGTATCGCGCTTGGCGCAAGGCATAGAGCAGGGGATTGCCAATTCGATTTTGGTGAAAGTAAATCAAATCGGAACATTGACTGAAACCATTGATGCCGTGAACATGGCGCACCGTGCGGGGTACACCAGCATCATGAGTCATCGCAGTGGAGAGACAGAAGACACTACCATTGCTGATTTGGCTGTAGCTTTGAATTGTGGACAGATTAAAACAGGTTCTGCAAGCCGCTGCGACCGGATCGCGAAGTACAATCAATTGTTGCGCATCGAAGAAGAATTGGGCA
>JBMOFW010000290.1:0-2581 GCA_049318685.1 Flavobacteriales bacterium | reverse complement strand
TGGTTCCATTTTTCTTTTCTTCTGCAAATGATCGCATGGTAATGGCTGGTATCAAAAACATAAATACCCAAGGCGATATGAAAAAAAGTGTTTCCATGCTTGAATATTTCATATCCAGCACATTGGAATCACCGGGAAAAATCCACATAAATAATCCGGTAATCAATAGGAAAACCGCGATCACCACATATCCGATAAGTGAACTTAAAAACGAGCGTATTTCTTTTTTTAATAAAGCTAGCATATCCAAATAGGTTAAGCGGCCATTCCGCCGCGCGAAACTACAGATTATATTCTTCCAAACAGGTCCAAGCTTCAGCTGGAGCCGCAAATAAAGCTTTGGTCAACGGCCAAACCTCACCGAAAGTAGCAGAATTTCTGTAAATATCCAGAAATGACGGGTCATCCCAAAGACTGTAAGTAAAAAACACAGCCCCTTCGGGAAGTTGGCGCAAGAGTTTGAGACCACGACAGCCTTCCGCCGCACGGATGCGATCGTGGTACTTTTCAAATATTTCCAAGAACGCATCACATTGTGATGGTTCGAATGTCATCTTAACTATCCGAGTTACCATGAAAATCGACTATTACGCTATCGTTAATTTTAGCGCCAAGCAAGCTTTGTGCGCCCCCCCCATGTCCTGCCGCACCGTTATTGATCCCAATCAGCAAGTAGCCATTCGATCCCCAGATCGCCACCTTTTCGCCCGAGGGCACTTCTCCAAAATCCGCATGAATCCGTGAAATGCCTCTCGGTACGGAACGCAACGTGATCGAAAATGGTCGATTGGCCCGATATGCTTCAAATACGCCTTGCGGAATATTCGTATGAATATTTTGAAACCGGTCGAAATGCACCACAGAGCCACGGATGCGGTTGGGCTCTAGC
Source organism: Flavobacteriales bacterium (assembly GCA_049318685.1). GTDB lineage: Bacteria > Bacteroidota > Bacteroidia > Flavobacteriales_D > Sanyastnellaceae > JAIXWP01. Next base: position 1,692 of record JBMOFW010000290.1, on the reverse strand, counting down.
ATCAGCTGCTGCCCCTTCAATCGCTTGATGTTCTCCACACGACGACCCAATACTTCCGGAGGACCGCCTTTGGCTAAATGCGCTGCGGCCAATGCAAATACCGATTTCATTGGGAAGGTCCAATCCGTATGCTGTTTGATGTTCAACTCAAAAATATCTTCTGGTTCTTGATCAAAAATCAAGGAGAAAATTCCATTGTCAGCTCCAACAAAATAATGACTCATGTAATGCACCACCACATGCGGTGTATTGATGGTCAATTCGGGCCGTACACCAATAATGTGAACCGTCCCCATGGGGAAATTTTGCCATGAACTTTTCAGTAAATAGGCGGCATGATTCAGATCAAACGGACGCACATCGTGGGAAATATCCACAATATTGACTTGGGGCGACAATGCGAGAATGGCACCTTTGACCGTGCCGACGTAGTGATCGGCCAAGCCCATATCTGATGTAAGTGTAATAACGGGCATCCTATTTTTTACAAACACGAAATTGCTTTACTTTCGTCATATTGTTACGAAGAAAAAAAATAGTTTTCAATAAAGGAATTAACCCTTGACAGATCGCGAAATACTCATTCCGGCCATCGATCCTTTGGAATTGTTTGGGCCCAACAACAATAAATTTAAGCTTATTTGCTCCAAATTTCCCAAGCTGAAAATCATTGCACGTGGCAATGTGATCAAAGCAGTGGGTGATCCCAATGAGCAAGACGCCTTTGCCGACAAGATGAGCCTCATTTTTTGGCATATTGAAATGTATAACCACCTCCATCTCAATCAACTGGAGAAAATCCTCGACGGGGGCGTACAAGAAGTCAAGATGGAATCCAATGGCGATGAGGTCTTGGTATTCGGTCCGGGTGGTCATAAAGTAACAGCCCGCACGGCCAATCAAAAACTCTTGGTCAAAGCATCCGACAACAACGATATGGTGTTTGCTATCGGACCTGCAGGAACAGGAAAGACATACACTGCTGTGGCACTAGCGGTGCGTGCTTTGAAAGAAAAACAAGTAAAACGCATTGTATTGACCAGACCTGCAGTTGAAGCAGGAGAGAATCTCGGTTTTTTGCCAGGCGACCTCAAAGAGAAACTTGATCCTTACTTGCAGCCTTTGTATGACGCATTGATGGATATGCTTCCATATGAAAAACTCGCAGACTACATCGACAAAGGTGTGATCGAAATTGCCCCTCTTGCTTTCATGCGCGGGCGCACACTCGACAAGGCCTTTGTGATTTTGGATGAAGCTCAAAATGCCACTGTTGGTCAAATGAAAATGTTTCTTACCCGCATGGGACAAAGCGCTAAGTTTATCATCACAGGGGATGCAACGCAAATTGACTTGCCTAAAAATCAACCCAGTGGATTGATGAAATCAGTGCATTTGGTGCGCGACATCGAAGGTATCGCCGTGATTGAATTGGATGGACGCGACGTAATTCGCCACAAACTTGTAAAGCGCATCATTGAAGCTTTCGAAAAGGACCAGTAAGCCTAGCGAATGCGATCTACAGAGCGAACCAATGCTTCATCTTTGCGAATGTTTTTCGCTGCTAACCAGTTAAATACCAAAGCAACGAAAGGCAAGAAAAATGACATCCCAAAATGGAATTTCGCTTCCGATTGAGCGGTTTGCACGGAGTTCACATACAATGCCATCAACACAAAACTGATGGCCAAC
>JBMOFW010000289.1:0-2596 GCA_049318685.1 Flavobacteriales bacterium | reverse complement strand
CAAGCCGTTTCTCTAAACGCATTCTTGCTCCATTACCCGTTCTCGTTCCCCTTCTTGTTCCAGTTGTCGTTCTTTTTCTCGTTCTTTCCCACTCCGCTTCAGCCCAACGCAACATCCAACTCACCTGGCCGACGACACTTCATGTTGGAGCCAGTTTGATGCAGAAGCAAACCGATTCAATCACGGATTGGTCGCAAAACTTGGGAAGTGCCTTGACTATTCAATCGGGTATTGGTTTTCGCTTCAAGAACAAATTCGGCCTGCAATTGCAAGGTGGTGGCATACTTCAGACCTACACGTTTGCATCGAAATTTGGAGAATATGACGTAAGCTTACTTTCTTTCTTAGCACATGCCAATGGATATTTTCTTATTCCGATCAAAACCAAAGGATACGTTCAGGTCGGGAGCGATCTCGGATATTATTTTCATGGTACAGAAACATTGGTAAAAAATTCTGATCGGTTCTCTGTCGTTTCACAATCAACCGGTGGCAACAAATTGTATTATTCGCCGGAAATAGGCCTTTCGGGCATCAACGGCCGCATTCAATTTTCACTACTCGCAACGTATACATTTATCCCCGAAGTGCATCCTATCATCTCCACCACATTCCATGATGAAACGGGCCAAACAAGCTATGAAACCAAAGGAAATTATTTGGGATTAAAATTTCAATTCACCTATAGCCTTTGGGGAAATAAAGAGCCGCAAAATCAACTCCTATCATCGCCACCCGATGCCATGGTGCTTCAATCTCGTGAGACAAAAAACGCGCAAACCATTACTACCTCAAGTAAGAATTTAGTTCTCTTCCTAAGTGACAATGCAGAGTTGGACGGCGATTCGATTTCCGTTGTGCTTAACGGTGAATATGTAATGACGCTGCATGAACTGCGCAAGGATCCCTACCGGTTGAAGCTTCGGCTAAAGCCGGGAGCGAACACAATAGGCATCCAAGCCCACAACGAAGGAAGAATTTCACCCAACACAATGAAATGTATATTGCGGTCAGGGAGAAAGAAATACGAACTAACTTTGAGTGCCTCCCTTGAATCCAATACGTCCATTGAAATAATAGTACAGTAATTATGAAAAAAATCTTTACCTCTGTGATTGCATTGTCCATCGCGGCAATAACGACAAATGCTCAGAACTCCGGTGATCTGGACATTTCCTTTGCAACGGATGGAATGTATTCCACCGATTTTGGATTTCACGACAACATCACTGACGTGAAAGTGGATCCTTCAACAGGTAAAACCATCGCCGTTGGAACAGCTATAACTCCCGAATACGCAGGAAAACTTTTGGTTATGCGGTTGAATGAAGACGGAACTCCCGACAACACCTTTTCCGATGACGGCACTGTTATTATTGAGGACTACAATGAAAGTTATGCCTACGATTGTCACATATTTTCAGATGGAAGTATGCTTGTCGCCGGCGCTGTAGCAGACGATAATTACGTGTTTTCCATGATTGTTCTGAAACTACAAAGTGATGGATCACTTGATCCGGATTTTGGCACCGATGGCATCGCGATTCCATCCATAGGGGTTGGAGATGATTTTGCACAAGCTTTGGCTGTAAGTGCAACTGGCAACATTTATTTGGCCGGCAAATCCATCAATGAGGTGTATCAAAACGTACCTTCAATTTATGCCTTAGATAGTGATGGAAATCCATTGACATCATTTGGAACCGATGGTCTTGTGCAAATCCCTGTCATTTCGGAAGACAATATTTTCAATGCTTTGGCCTTTGATGGTAGCAATCGCTTGGTCGCATGTGGACATTATGGTTACCCGCTTACCGTGACCGGTCAAACCAATTTCGACATATTGGTGGCTCGTTTCAACATAGACGGTAGTCTTGACGAGACTTTTAGTACTGATGGCGTTGCAACAATTGCCATTTCAGCGGAGTACATAGAAGATGCGTTTGGCTTGGCAATTCTCGACAATCAAATTTTTGCTTCGGGATACACCACATTACCCGACTTTAGCTTTGATGCGGTGATCGTTGCCCTGACAAACGAGGGTACACTAGATGCTTCATTTGCCGAAGATGGCATTTACACTTATAATCAAAATGTTCAAGATGTATTTCTAGATCTTCATTTGGATCAAAATGAAAAATTGGTGGCTTGTGGCACCACAGGAGGATTTTTCTTTGATTTCAGAGAATTTTTATTGTCACGGGTCGATCTAACAGGAACTCTAGACAATAGTTTCGGAACAGATGGAATTGTAACAACCTCTGTAGGATCGACTTATTCAGAAGCGAACACATTTGCTTTTAAAGCAAATGGGGCGATAATCGCCGGTGGAAAATCCAATGCCGGAGGAAACAACGATGCTGCTTTTGCCCAATACCATGCTTCAGCTGGAGTATCTGTGAGCGAAATTTCCGCAGTCACCATACTAGTATACCCAAATCCGGCCAAAAGCGGGGCATCAATCCAACTAAGTGATAAAGACGCCCAAGTGCTATCTTCTGCTCATCTTTTTGCTTTAAATGGTGCTAAAATCAATTTGACACTGTCGCAAAACCATCAGGTCATTCAACTCCCCTCTCTTAGCGCAGGGATATAT
>JBMOFW010000288.1:0-2607 GCA_049318685.1 Flavobacteriales bacterium | reverse complement strand
TGGATTTGTTGAGCATGGGGCGAAGGTAGGGGATTCAAAGATAAATTGCCCAGCGCCTCATTTGTTAATACATTCGAAACCGCATGTCACAAGACATTTCTCGCCATCACCTTTATGGAAGACAAATTAGAATATTACCTCACTCAATTTTCGGAAATAGCTAACGCCTATTTCGAAGAACACCAATGGTTACCTGAACGTTTTGAATACTTCAACGCTTTCTTCAAAAGGGAAAATTTGCTTAACGCACAATGGGAGGACTTTCAGGCCATGGGTGATTGCATTCATGCATTTAATTCACTTGCTATTGCGAAACAGAATGCACTCGGCAGACCGAATTTACCCATTGAAAAATACAGGGAAATATTTCTATATATCGCTGAGAGTAAGGATAATCTTGACATAGTGGTAGATAATTTATTTAAACGAACGGAAGGCAGCTATCACTTACCACAATTTGGTCATTCTTCGGTGAGCGAGTTAATAGCTTATGCCCGTCCCTATAATGCAGTCATGTATAATAAGCGCACTATTGAAGCGCTTGAGTATTTAGGCATATCAATTCCATTTGAAAGAGGCGATACTTTCGGAGAAAAGTATTTAAAATTCAATGAAACTCTCAAGCCTGTTTTACAAAGTTATCAGAGCATTGTAGGCAAAAGAACGGAGACAACTTTTCCATTAGAATTGGATCAATTCTTTTCATGGCTTTACAGGGAAATAATTAAACCGGAAAGGAAAATAAATGACGTTTCGATTTCCACACCTAAAATCACATCAAATGAACCGCAAGGTATTTATGGTAGGAATAAGAGGTATTGGTTAGTAGCACCAGGTGAAAATGCTAATCGTTGGGAGTATTGTCAGCAAAAAGGAATTATCTGCATAGGATGGCACGAAATGGGAGATCTGTCGCGATTTGAGAATCGCGAGGAGCTGCAGATGCAAATGCAGCGCACCTATGTAAATAATAAGGGTGACCAGAAGAATAACACGCTCTGTCTATGGCAATTCGCCAATGAAATTCAGCTTGGTGATATAATCGTATGCAAGAAAGGACGATCCTCCTACATTGGATACGGAATTATCACAGGCGATTATGAATACAACTCGGATGATCCTAATATGCCTAACATCCGCAAAGTGGAATGGATTTCCAATGACGTATTCAACGCTGATCATCTGATAGTTACTAAGACACTCACCAATATTAGTCGCTATCCGACCTATGTAAAGTTTCTTTCTGATTTATACAATATCGATGACAACAACATAACAGATTTTGCTGATCGTAACTACTATTGGCTATACGCCAATCCAAAGATCTGGAGAATCCAGAATATGGTAATCGGCCAAGAACAATATTATACAGCTTACAATGACAGTGGAAATAAACGTCAGAAATACGAATACTTCAAGCAAGTAAGAAAAGGAGATCTACTTATTGGTTATGAATCATCACCAACCAAGCGTGTGGTCGCCATTCTAGAAGTTACACAAGAACTGCATTTGGATGAAGACTTAAATAACGAAGTTTTCTACTTTAAACTAAATGAGTTCATCGCGAAGGGCTTGACGCACGATGAAATCAGCGTAAAAACCGAACTAGCGAATTCTGAACCACTTCGCAATAGTCAGGGTAGTTTATTCAAGCTCACGCAAAGTGAATTCAAAATTTTGTCCCAGTCCTCCTCACCCGACTACCAGGCATTACAACCGTATGATTGGGAGCAAATTGAACAGGACGTATTTGCTGCTCGCGAGCAACTAGAGGTAATTAAGGCTGCGTTATCCAGTAAAAAGAACATTGTTCTGCAAGGTTCCCCAGGTGTTGGCAAATCTTTTTTAGCAAAACGATTGGCCTTCTTGATGATGGAAGAACAGGACAACAGTCGTGTAGAGATGGTTCAATTCCATCAAAGCTATTCTTACGAAGATTTTGTGCAAGGATTTCGACCCACTGAAAGTGGACAATTCAAATTGGAAAATGGCATCTTCTATCGTTTCTGCCAGCGTGCAACGACAGATCCTTATAACGATTACTTCTTCATTATTGACGAAATCAATCGCGGCAATCTTAGCAAGATTTTCGGCGAATTAATGCTTCTTATAGAAAACGACAAGCGAAGTGACAATTATGCAGTTTCACTTACATACAGCGGTGGAAAAGAAAATAAGTTTTACATCCCATCCAATGTCCACATTATTGGCACAATGAACACCGCCGACCGCTCGATTGCCCTTGTTGATTACGCGTTGCGCAGACGCTTTGCTTTTATTGAAATAGAGCCAACATTTAATCGAGCATTTATTCAACATTTGGAAAAGGCAGGAATTCCATCGAGATTCATAGAGGGACTGGTAATTCGATTGATTGCTCTGAACGAAAGTATTGAATCCGACTCCGGATTAGGAAAAGGTTTCGTGATAGGTCATAGTTATTTCTGTAGTAATTCACCGATTGATGATCCGAATGATTGGCTGCGTCGAATTATTGATTTAGAAATAGAACCCTTGCTTCGAGAATATTGGTTCGATAATGAGTCCAAATGGAAAGATGAAGTTCGCAAGCTTCGCAACCTTATGGCATGACAATTCCGATTCAAA
>JBMOFW010000287.1:0-2615 GCA_049318685.1 Flavobacteriales bacterium | reverse complement strand
AATAGTCGCGTTTTTGGACCTGTGGTGATCCATCCACTCAAAAGCACTTCAGTGACAGCGTCTACTGTTTTTTGGTCAACACGGGGCGGGCTAAAAGGTATATTCTTCATACAATGGGCGAAGTTACGGAATCATAACAAATTTAAAACTAAGGCGAATTCAAAGAATAAACATCATCTTTGCAAACCTGTTTATATAGCATGAAAATTATGAGAAGTAGTGTGCTCGTTGTGTGTTTAGTCCTTTTGGGATTTGGATTAATGCAAGCTCAGCCAGGAGGTGGACGTCCCGGGGGAAAACCGGGAGGGGCATTGCGTGTCTATGGAAAAGTGATTGATGAACAAAAAAAAGGCATTGAGTATGCCATTGTAAAAGTCTTTAAAACGGTATCGATTGGGGATTCCACTAATTTGGAATTAATCGGTGGCGGCTTATCAGCTGGGAATGGTGATTTTTCAGTTGACCAAATTCCGACAGGTGTGAGTTTGCTCATGCGTATTGAAGCCCTCGGCTATGACACTCAGGACAAGTCGATTTTACTTCAACCGTCGAATTCAGGAGAAAAAGACTTGGGTAATTTCATTTTAACAGCTGGAAAAACAATGGATGCCGTCGTTATTGAAGCGGAAAATCCGGCTTCAAAACTCGAATTTGATAAACGTGTTTTTGATGTAGAAAAAAATCCGGTTTCTTCAGGGGGAACGGCGGAAGATGTGCTTAAAAGTATTCCCTCTGTTCAAGTTGATTTGGATGGCAATGTATCCATGCGGAATGCAAGTCCTCAAATCTTTATAGATGGTCGTCCAACCACATTGACGATTGACCAGATTCCCGCGGATGCGATTCAACGTGTAGAAGTGATCACAAATCCCTCAGCAAAATATGATGCTTCAGGAGGTGGTGGTGGAATTATCAATATTGTTATGAAAAACAATCGAAGCACTGGATATAATGGCAGCGTACGTGCCGGTGTTGACAAACGTGGTCGAGTAAATGGAGGTCTCGATTTTAATTTCCGTGAAGGCAAATTTAACTTTTTTGTGAATGGTAATTTCAATAAAAGAAAAAGCATCACTACAGGTCAGACAACACGCACAGACCTCACCACTACCCCACTCACAAGCCTTATTCAGTCTGACAACAATAGCAATGTGGGGTATTTTGGAAACGGGAAAATTGGGGTCGATTGGTTTATTGACAATCGAAATACCATCACACTCTCACAATCATTAACCATGGGGCAATTCAACCCAACAACATATACCGAAACGACTACCGATAGCATTGATAATTCGGATGCCTACCCCAGTTCCTTTTATTATCGAAGTTCTGAAACCGACAGGCAATGGCGCAATTACGGGGCTAGCCTACTTTTCAAACATTTGTTTGAAAAAGAAGGATCAGAATTGACAGGAGACATTAACTACAATCAAATTCGAAGTGTATTTGAAGGCAATTATCAAAATTCGTATGACAATGGCTTTCTTTCGAATCAACGACAAGAAGGTGGTGGTGGAAGAAATATTTTCACTGCGCAATCGGACTTAATGCTACGCCCTCGCGCTAATTTGAAAATCGAAACCGGCGCAAGGGTAATGACCAGCCGCCTTTACAGTGATTTCGATAACTTCACTTTCTCCAATAATGAGTGGGTCAAAATCACTGGGCTGGCTGTGAACTATGTGTTTAACGATTACGTGTATGCGGCATATGGCAATTTTGCTCATGACGGAGGAAAATGGAAAAAACAAGTTGGTTTGCGATTAGAAAGTAGTGATTACAAAGGAGAATTGCTCGATACTGCTGTGACTTTCCGAAACAGTTTTCCATTAAGTCTTTTTCCATCGCTTTATATTACGCGTGTCATAAATGAAAAACAGGATATTCAATTTGCAGCTAGTCGTCGAATCAGTCGTCCTGGATTTATGCAATTGATTCCATTTACGGACTATAGTGATTCATTGAATGTTTCGCGCGGGAATCCCTCTTTGAAGCCAGAATTTACGCAGTCTGCGGAGCTGTCCTATCAATGGAGTTTGAGTCCAAAACTCACTTTTATTGCCTCTGCGTATTATCGATATACAACCAATACAACCATTCGTTATTTACAAACGGAATATAGTCAATTGCTTGGAGAAGATATTGTCGTGAGCACATATGCGAATGCAAAAAACAGTACAGCTTCTGGTTTGGAATTGGTCTTTAAAAACCCTTTAACCAAATGGGTTGATATGACCACAAATTTGAACTTTTACAATTCCACCATAGATGGAACGAACATAACAGCGGATCTTACGAATAATCGCTCGAGTTTTTGGATCAAGACCAATATCATGTGCAAGCTTCCTGAAAACTTTATTCTACAAATCACCGGAGATTACAGCAGTAAGAAGGCATTGGACGTCGGAAGCAGTGAACGCGGCGGCGGTATGGGTGGATCCGGAGGAGGCCCTGGTGGCGGTGGTGGATTCGGAGGAACCTCCAATACTGTTCAGGGATACATAGAACCTATCTATGGCATCGATTTATCATTGAAAAAAGATTTTTTGAAAGGTAAAAACCTCAGCATAACTCTCAGTATGTCTGATGTACTACGATCGCGAGTAACAGAAACC
>JBMOFW010000286.1:0-2619 GCA_049318685.1 Flavobacteriales bacterium | reverse complement strand
CGCGATAAGCATTATGGAGAAATTTTCCAACAGGGTGTTGGTCAGGTGCTTACGTTGCAGATTAATCCGTTGTTTTATTAAAATAATAGTTCAATATTTCAAATGTTAAAAAGGCTATGAACACTTATTCAACTTTAGCTATTGCGACAATTCCGGCTTTGTTGTCTTTTGTTGCTTCTTATTTGGCTTTCACATTAACAATTACAAAACATCACTGCCGTTTTGATGTTTAATTGCAAAGTTCTTTGAAATCCTTGTGTGTATTGAGTTTGCGGGAATTTTTAGGGTGAAACGATTTGAAATTAGTTCGGTTCAAATTTTGTATAATGCCTTGATAATCAATTATTATGAATCAAGGCAAGTATGTATTTTCCCAAATCATGTCCCTAATTTCACACACCAGCTTCAATAGCTGCGTTAAGCGGTATAAAGGGGATCATAAAACGAAGCACTTCAACTGCTGGCATCAATTTCTATGCATGGCCTTCGGGCAACTAACCCATCGGGAAAGTCTATCGGATACAATTTTATGCCTTTCAGCCAACAGCCAAAAACTTTATCATATCGGTATCGGTAACGTAATTGCCAAAAGCACCCTATCAAAAGCAAATGAAAATCGGAGTTGTAAAATTTATCAAGATTTGGCCATGCTTTTAATTAACGAGGCTAAGCAACTGTATCTTGGTGACAGTGATTTGGAAGTAGAAATCAAGAAACATGTATTTGCTATTGATGCCACTACAATCGATGTTTGTCTTAGTGCCTTTTGGTGGGCAAAGTTCCGATCCACAAAAGGAGGTATAAAAATGCATACCCAGTTAGATTTGAAAACTGCTATTCCTGAGTTTATACACATCACTACGGCGTCAGTTCATGAAGTCAATGTCATGGATTTGATAACCTACTTGCCGGAATGCTTTTATGTGGTAGACCGCGGCTATACTGACTTTAAGCGATTATTTCGTATTCGTCAATCAAATGCTTTTTTCATCATCAGGGCAAAAGACAATCTTCGCTTCAGTCGAGTATCGTCTTTGCCGGCAGATAAAAATAAAGGCGTATTGTGTGATCAACGTATCGTGCTTTGTAATTTCTATGCTTCGAAAGATTATCCCGAGCAGCTGCGAAGAATTAAGTTTTTTGATGCGGAGACACAAAAATCACTTGTCTTTCTTACCAATAACTTTGAATTAGCCGCTAGTGATATCGCACAGCTCTATAAACATCGTTGGAAAATAGAACTGTTTTTCAAGTGGATTAAACAGCATTTGAAAATCAAATCTTTTTGGGGTAGAACAGAAAATGCAGTAAAGACACAAATTTGGACTGCGGTATGTGTTTATGTCCTTGTCGCTATCGCCAAAAAGAGATTCAAGCTCAAAAAATCTCTTTATGAGATCCTGCAAGTGATTAGCGTTTGTCCATTTGACAAAACACCGATTACCAATCTTTTCAATAACTCAAAACCACAAAATTTCAAAGAACTAAATCATAACCAATTGATTCTCTTCGAGTAATATCGAAACGCTAGTGACTGACTTTAATTGGTTACAATTTTTTGACCAGACATATAGGGCGCTAATACACTCTCTACATGGCTCTCGGTGACATCGACGTCGAAGTCGTTGACGGTGAACGTATCCACGAAACTCACCGACAGGATGCCCCCTGCAATCTAAAAAATGTATCCATTACATACTCAGATGAATTTTGGTCGAAAGCAAATGATTCGGCCTAACTTACCATGAATATCGATCTTGTACGGCAGAAGTCACAACACTTACAAGTGTTACACATCAATAAAAAGATCATATGCGGGGATTGGTTTCATTGCTATATTTTTTTGTGCACGCACACGCCATCATTGCGCAGCCTGTTGCAGAGGAGGCCCTCTTGATCGGGGTTGAAGAGGCTACGACATATTCAGAGAGACTATCGGCACTTCACGAGCTTGCACATTACTACTATGACATGAACCTTGAGAAGATCGGTGACCGGGTCATAGATCGCATGATCCTGGAAGCCGAGAAAAGCAGGGACAGGGTGCTGATCCAAAAAGCACTGTTTGAAAATCCATGCTTCGAACTGACGACTTTGTTGAACACTGAGGTGGCAACACAAAAGAAGTCATATGCAGAGCGGGCTTTGGAATATGCCAGACGCTACAATGATCCTGCCCTTTCGGCACACGCATACATTCAACTTTCAAACTATCATCTGCATGCCGGGGATTTCCTAAAAGCGGATTACCACGCAGACATGGCCACGAACAATGCCTACTTATCCGGCAATGACTCAGCCATCATTTTAAGCAATTTGCAAAAGGGTGAGGTCAGCAAAAGCATGTCGAAGGTTTTGGATGCTTTACAGAAATATTCTAATGCGCAGGATCTGGCCATCAGAAATAGCATGTACCAATTGGAGTCCAGGGCATGTCATGCAATGGCAAATCTTTACAAGGAGATACATCGTTCCGCGATTGGAAGGGAGTTGATCTTCAGGAGCATTTCACTGAATAAAAGCCACAACGATGCAAAAGGACTGATGGTCGATTATATGACAATGGCCAAGATGTGTGAACGCCAAGACGGAGCCTGCCAATCTGGTTTTCTTGAGGAC
>JBMOFW010000285.1:0-2651 GCA_049318685.1 Flavobacteriales bacterium | reverse complement strand
TACGACCCGGAATGAAAGCAATTAGAATCGTCTTTTTATGCATGCTTTGGCTGCAAAGCGTTGTGGTTTTTGCACAAGAACCCGTCGCTATATACGACAACTCGCAAGTCTACAATGAAGCCTTGAGTCTGTTCGATCATGAAAAATACGCGGCATCCATGGAGCGTTTTGATGATTATATCGCGCTGCAAAAGGATCCGCAACATGCTTTGCGTATCAATGCCGAGTATTATCGCGGAATCTGCAAACTCTATTTGCAACAACGCGATGCCGAATTCGAATTGGAGCGCTTTGTTCGCGAACATCCCGATTCGCCTTGGAAGGGACATGCGTATTTCGAACTGGCCACTTTCAACTACAAAAGCAAGAATTACAAAAAAGCCATTGAATGGTTTGGTGAAGTGGATCCCATAGAACTTTCCGACGCACAGAAAATCGAATTTTACTACAAAAGAGGACATTCCCTTTTTGAAACCGATAAGAAGAAAGAGTCGCGTCAAGATTTTTTCGAAGTGATTCAAGTAGAAAGTCAATACAAGCAAGCCGCCCTCTATTATTACTCACATATTGCCTACGAACAAAACGATTTGGAGACGGCATTGGATGGGTTTAAAAAGCTGGAGAAAGATCCTAATTTTAGTCCGGTGGTGCCCTATTACATCACGCAGATTTATTACAAGCAAAAGAAGTATGATGAATTGTTAGCCTACGCACCTGCTGTGCTCGATTCAGCCAAAACCAACACCACCAAACGTGTTCCGGAGATTGCGCGATTGATAGGTGATGCCTATTTCATTAAAGAAAAATATGCAGAGAGCTTACCATACCTCGAGCAATATCATCAGGGTACGCCAAAGAATGAAATTTCGCGCGAGGATTTTTATGAATTGGGCTATGCATATTACCGCACATCTAAATTTGAAAAAGCTTTAGAGGCATTTTCCAATTGTAGCGGAGAGAATGATGAACTCTATCAATTGGCTACATACAACATGGCCGATTGTTATTTGAAATTGGATAAAAAAGAATATGCGCGCAATGCTTTTGGTGAAGCAGCGGCCATGGAGTTCAATCGTGAAATTCAAGAAGACGCATTGTTCAATTATTCGAAGCTCGCCTTCGAACTTTCCTACAATCCGTTCCACGAAGCCATCACCGCTTTTGAAGATTATTTGGATAAATACCCTGACAGTCCACGTCGTGACGAAGCCTATGAGTTTTTATTGAACGTGTACATGAAAACGCGCAACTATGAAAAGGCATTGGCGTCATTGGATAAAATCAAGAACAAGGACAACCGTGTGAAAGAAGCCTATCAAGTGGTGGCTTACAATCGTGGTGTAGAATTGTTCCAGTCTGAAGACTTTGAAAATTCTGAAAAGTTCTTTGATAAAGTGGCCACCTATACGGTCAATCCAATGCTCAATACGGATGCTAAGTTTTGGAAAGCCGAAATTTCATATCGACTAAAAGATTACAACAAAGCTATTCAACGCTACAATGCGTTTCTCAGTGAGCAAGGTGCGGTGGGTAGTGAATTTTACGGACTTGCCAATTACGGCATTGGTTATTGTTATTTCAAGTTGGCCAATGATGAGGATAATATTGAAACCATGCGCGGTTTGTACAACAATGCCAATACCGGTTTTCGCAAGTATGCCGATGGCAATGGAGTGAAAGATCCCAAAAAAGTGAATGATGCCAATTTGCGTATTGGCGACTGTTTTTATGTCAATAAAAGCTATGTACAAGCTATTCAGTATTATGATAAAGTAGCAGATAACAGTCAAGGAAATAAAGACTATGCCATGTTCCAGAAAGGAATGTGTTATGGCTTCGATGGTCAAACCGATAAAAAAGCGTGGGTGCTTAAGAATTTACTGGCCGATATTCCGGATACCAAGTTTAAAATTGATGCGAAGTACGAATTGGCTTCCACTTATTTGCTCAGCGATCGATTATCAGAAGCCAAGAACTATTATCAGGATATCATTAAAAATCATGCAGCGAGTGCCTATCATAAACGTGCATTGGCTGATATGTGTTTGATCTATGTGCGGGAAGGCAATGTTGGTGCTGTGAAAGAAACATGGAATATGCTCTTTGCCGCTTATCCAAACGATCCAATTTTGAAAGATGCCGTATCGACAGTACAAAGTACGTTGATCGAAGATCCGGAATTCCAACAGCAAATTCGCGGTATTAAGATTATCGATATCAAAGATTCGGATATTGAAAAGCAAGTGTATGACAAAGCCATTGGCTATGCGTATGATGGAAATTGTGAAGTCGCGATTGAAAAGTTGACGGCGTATTTGCAACAATTCCAACCCGCCACATTTGGCGCAGAAGCACATTATTATTTGGCGAATTGCTATTTCGACAAAGGCGAAACCGATAAGGCTTTGAATTCATATAATTATGTAATCAATGAGCCTTTCAATGATTACACCGAGGATGCCTTGAAAGTGGCAGCGACAATCAATTACAATAAAAAGAATTATCAAGTCGCCGCAGATCATTACACCGAACTAGAACAAGTAGCGGTGCAGAAGCTGAATGTGTTGGAAGCACAAATTGGTTTGATGCGTTGTCATTATTTCCTAGGAAATAAAGACTTGGCTGCTACTTACGCCGATAAAGTGGTTCTC
>JBMOFW010000284.1:0-2663 GCA_049318685.1 Flavobacteriales bacterium | reverse complement strand
GTGCGGAGATTGTCCAGTGTTGGATGGTGCACAAACACAGGAATAAGCTCCTTTCCTGGAGCCTGATTCATTATCGGTTCGCGTTGCATTATCTTTTTTCTGTTAGTTTTCTTCTTCAAACATATCCACTTCTTGAAAGCCCCTTTCATTCATTACCCTTTCTTCAATACCCTCTAGCCCCTTCAAGTAATGCTCCAAATTGAATGTTTTATACGTCACTTTATGCATCCATTGCGCTGCGCGTCGCTGGAGTTTGTTTTGTGTACTCCTGCCTGTTTCTAATCGCTTCGACAGATCAGTTGCTACATTCAGCGCTGCATTCAAGTTTTCTCCAATTTCACTGACGTAAGCTTTCGCTAAGTCCTTAATGACCTCTCTCAAATATTGGCGATCTTCTGCACTTTTCCGGGTTAACTCTTCTTCATAGATATCATAAGCAACCAAGTGCATTTGTTCTGCTGATATCGGTATAGTAAGCAACCTCCATACGCGTTCCATGGATTTGAACATTCTGCTATTGTGCGCTTCAAAAAACGTAATCGCGTTGAACTTAATTTCATTAAAATCTCGAACGAAATAGCTCTGTCTAAATACTGTTTTTGAACGCATCCCGAGTAACATCCCATTGGTGCAGCGCGAACGATAAAACCCTATTTCAATTTCCATTGAATTATTATCTCTGAGGTAATTCGAAACACGAAGAAACGGTCTGTACTCATCCACAAAATGTGCACTTATGGATGCTGACCTCCGCAAGGGCAATGGCGCATTAAATTCTTCAATGTAATCGGGCAGAGTAGAAAAAGATAAATCCGCTCTTCTGCGAGGAAGTCCCACATATCGATAACCTTTTCGATCTAGCACGAATTTGCAGGATTCAGAAATAAAATCCACCGAATAGTCGGTTGTGCTAGAACTCATCCATTCTTTATGTATTTGGGGAGAGGCCCCGAAAAGTAGTTCGAACAATTCTCTCCCCAACTCAAAAGCTCGGCTGTGCTCCACCACTAAAAGTTATCTCGAACTATGCTGATGCCTTCATTCCGATCAAGGTTAATGATCACTTTTCGATTAGGATACCCCTTCATCATACCTACCAACAAAGGATCGTCAAACATAACGGGGGTTTCTTTCACTCGAAAGAATGAACGCTGACTCATAGAGCCAGCATTAAAAACAATTGGATTGAATATCATTTTTGTTTGTTTTGATTAGCATGTCATTGGTTTTGGTCATTTCCCCCCTTCGTTTGATCTCTTACCCGCCCTGAAAAAACCGATACAAACAAAAAACACTACTCCGTATTTAACATACGGAATTAAAAAAAAGTATACTTTTACACCGTGAAAAAATGACCAAAAAAACACTATATCTTTATTTCCAATGCTTTAGGAAATTTTTTGACTTCAAAAATTCGAAACATCATGAAAGAAAAAAGCAAACTGCGTCCTGAACCCAAACTGAACCTAAGCAAAAGCGCTATGCGGAGATATATGGTAATCGATACCTTATTGCGCAACCCATTACGCCGCTTTCCGACTATGGAGGAAATCATTGAAGCATGTTTAAGTAAGCTTGATTATGCGCCATCTATAGAAACTATTCAAAAGGACATCAAGAATATGAAAATGGAGTATCCAAACGGATTTGGGGCACCTATTCGGTTCTGCAGGTTGAACAAAGGATATGAATACACAGATCCCAATTATACACTGACGACATTATCACTTCAAGAGCATGAAATAACAACAATTGAAAATGCCATTGAACTCATCAATGCTATCGGAGGCTCTCGTATTGGAACAAAGTTCAATCATGCCATGCAAAAGGTACTTTCTGCTACTCTCGAAAAAAGAGATACCGCGGATCGACTTCCAATATTACAAACAATGAATCTTCCGGAATCAAAAGGCCTCGAACACTTCGATTTATTTTATAGTGCTTGTAAAGAGTCGGTTCCATTGTCATTTATTCATTTTTCCTATCAGAAAAGAGTATTCAAGCATATATGCCTGCATCCATTTTTAATCAAAGAATTCGAAAATCGCTGGTATATTATCGGTTACTCAGAAACGCATGGAGGAATCAGAACATTTGGAATGGATCGAATAGCTGAACCCGAAATGATCAAAAAGGAATTTATTCCTAGTGACACCCAAACTGTATTGGATTATTTACATGACATATATGGAGTATATCCTATTCCAACACAAACTAAGTCAACTGTTGTCATTCATGCGAGCGAGTTGGCAACACATTATTTAAAAGCATATCCACTTCATCATAGTCAGAAATTAACGAAGTGCAACAATGGGGATTCCGTAATTACATTCGAACTAATCCCCTCTATTGAACTTGCACAATATATACTTTCTCAGGGAAAACATTTAAGTATATTATCACCTGAGTGGTTTGTTCACTTCACCCAAAAAATGAAATCATGAGAACAAGAAAAAAAAGATACTTAGTTTCGCTCCATCTAGGCAATCAAAAAAAGAAAAATCCTGTTATTCTTAGAGTAATACTCAGCGAAGAGAATACTCAAATCGACTTCGGCTATACAGCACCTTCAATATACGTGAATGGTGGTTGGATTCGAATCGCATCGGAAACATACATACAAATCCATGGTTCTTCTCACCGCTATCGATTGAAACAGGTCA
>JBMOFW010000283.1:0-2665 GCA_049318685.1 Flavobacteriales bacterium | reverse complement strand
TGGTTCGATTCCAGCCGAGGTCACCCTGCCAAAGGGCCGATTCCCATGCCGGAGTTGGCCCTTTTTAGTTTCTAGTTTCTGGTTTCTGGTTTCTGGTTCTTGATCTTGTTCCAGTTCTCGTTCCTGACGAAAGTCAGTTTCCTCTGTAACTTAAGTATCACATAATGAAAGAGATTCGTCTGAGATTTGTTTCAACAAAAAACAATATTCCATGAAACTCGAACAAATTTACACGGGCTGCATTGCACACGCAGCCTACTATCTCGAAAGCAACGGCGAAGCTGCGATATTCGATCCACTTCGTGAAGTGCAACCATATATGGATCGTGCGGCACAAGACAATGCCAAAATCAAGTATGTTTTTGAAACGCACTTCCATGCTGACTTTGTAAGTGGTCACCTTGATTTAAAAGCAAAAGCCGGTGCGGAAATCGTGTTTGGTCCTACAGCAAAACCAGGCTATGAAGCTACAGTGGCGGAAGACAACCAAATCTTCAATGTGGGCGGTTGTAAAGTGAAAGTGATTCACACACCAGGTCACACCATGGAGTCAACAACATATTTGGTTATTGATGAAAATGGCAAAGAACATGGCATTATCACCGGTGATACATTGTTTATAGGAGATGTGGGTCGTCCTGACTTGGCACAACACGTCATTGCTGATTTGACCCAAGAAAAATTGGCCAGTCATCTCTTCGATTCTTTGCGAAACAAGATCATGCCTTTGAGCGACGATTTGATTGTGTATCCTAACCATGGCGCGGGCAGTGCTTGTGGAAAGAACATGAGCAAGGAAACAACAGATACATTGGGCAATCAGAAAAAAGTAAACTACGCGCTGAACCCGGATTTGACGCGCGAACAGTTTATACAGCAATTGCTCACCGGTTTGACAATGCCTCCCGGCTATTTTCCATCCAATGTGTTGATGAATATTAAAGGCTATGAAAGTTTGGATATCATTATGGAGCGTGGCAAGCAGCCATTGAATCCTGATGCATTTGAAGCCGCCGCTAACGAAACCCACGCACTTGTGTTGGATACGAGAAATGCTTCAGAATTTGCCAAAGGCTTTGTTCCAAATTCAATCAATATTGGTATTGATGGCAGTTTTGCACAATGGGTGGGCGAGATGATTTCGGATATTAAACAAGAAATACTCTTGGTATGCGATCCGGGCCGTGAAGAAGAATGCATCATGCGTCTGTCTCGCGTGGGCTATGACCATACCATTGGATTTTTGAAAGAAGGTTTTAATGCTTGGAAGAATGCCGGTAAGGAAGTGGATAGTCTGGATCGATTGACTGCTGAAGAGTTTGAGAAAGTGTACAACACCGAAAAGCCTTTGCTGATTGACGTGCGAAAGAAAAGTGAGTTTGATTCTGAGCATATTGTTGATGCGATGAATGTTCCGTTGAATCAAATCAATCAGCATTTGGCGGAATTCCCGAAAGACAAGCCTTTTGTATTGTCTTGTGCCGGTGGATACCGCAGTATGATTGCGGCTTCTATCCTCAAACAACGTGGTTGGGACAACTTCAAAGACGTGATTGGCGGCTTTGGCGAGTTGAAAAAAACGACCTTACCCAAAACGGACTATGTGTGCCCTAGAACCCAACTGTAGTGCATTCGAGTGGTTTCAATAGAAAGTCCGTCCTTTGGATGGGCTTTTTTTTTATCTTTATTTGGAATTTATGTTACACAACGATGATGAAAAAAGACGGAAATTTGTCATCAAATAAAAAAATTGCGCATCTTGAATATTGAGCAAATTTACACGGGATGTTTGGCCCAAGGAGCTTATTACATCACCTCTAACGGGGAGGCTGCGATTATCGATCCTCTGCGTGAAACCCAACCTTACTTGGATAGTCTCGAGAAGGATGGTGTTAAGTTGAAGTACATTTTTGAAACACATTTTCACGCTGATTTTGTAAGTGGACATTTGGATTTGAGTAAAAAAACCAATGCACCAATTGTATATGGCCCAACCGCGGATCCTGAGTTTGATTGTATTGTTGCTCAAGATGAGCAAATTTTCGATATTGGTCTTGTGAAGATCAAAGTGCTTCACACTCCCGGTCATACACTAGAAAGTTCAACGTTTTTGTTGATCGATGAAAGCGGAAATAATCATTGCATTTTTAGTGGTGATACTCTTTTTCTTGGTGATGTTGGTCGTCCTGATTTGGCGCAAAAAGCAACTAACATGACCCAAGAGGACTTGGCTGGAATGCTCTATGATAGTTTGATGAACAAAATCATGCCGCTTGCGGATGATGTGATCGTCTATCCGGCGCACGGTGCAGGCAGTGCATGTGGTAAAAACATGATGAAGGAAACGGTAGATACTTTGGGCAATCAAAAGCGCATGAACTATGCCTTGAATCAACCAAACCGTGAAGAATTCATCAAGGCTGTGACAGATGGATTGACTCCTCCTCCGATGTATTTCGGTATGAACGTAGCCATGAATAAAAAGGGCTATGAAAGTTTTGATACTGTTTTAAATAATGGTCTTCGTGCACTATCGGCTGATGCGTTTGAAGCTGCCGCCGAGGAAAAAGGTGCATTGATTTTAGAGACGCGCGGAGCGGCTGATTTTCACAAAGGTTTTGGTCCCCAATCATCAATGGAGTGGGGGTGGGAGAAGGGAAAAAAT
>JBMOFW010000282.1:0-2665 GCA_049318685.1 Flavobacteriales bacterium | reverse complement strand
CGGTGATCAATTGATCAGAGGCTTTGTCGAAGTGCAATACAAAATCGATGGACTCTGCGGAAGAATTTAGGCAATACAAGATCGCCACTCCCAGAAGGGTGTTTTTTGGTTTCATTGGTTTTAAAAAATTATTGCTGGTTTACATGTGGGAAACTGAGAAACGCTGCGAAAAATTGTGTTTGGCTGTCGGCTTCAGGCAACAAGCTTCAGGCATAGAATTTCATTCATTCATTCTGATTCTGTTTCTGATTCTCATTCTGTTCACCGGGGGGTGGGGGCGGAAAAAAGTATATTTTTTTAATAAGTTGTTGTGAAAATTGGGGGGTGTTTTCTGAAAAAGTGTACTTTTGTGAAAAATAACCCCCATAAAATCATGAGCAGTACCCGTTTTCAAGCTTTGGCCGAATTGAATGACCGTCAGCCTCAGGAGGTGACCGGTGTCGGCAAACGTGTTTCCGAATACTACGGAGACAATGTGTTTGCGTATTTCAAAATGCGTGAATACTTGACAGATGATGCCTACGCAAAACTCATCGACTGTATCGAACATGGTCAACGCATCGACCGCCAAACAGCAGATCACGTGGCAGCAGCCATGAAAGAATGGTCTATTCAGAAAGGTGCAACGCACTACACGCACTGGTTTCAACCATTGACAGGTTCTACCGCAGAGAAGCACGACAGTTTCTTTAAGCCTATTGGAGATGGTCGCGCATTGGAGAAGTTTGATGGTTCAATGCTTGTTCAACAAGAACCAGATGCATCGTCTTTCCCGAGCGGCGGTATTCGCAATACTTTTGAAGCTCGCGGCTATACTTTGTGGGATCCATCTTCTCCTGCATTCATCGTAGGAAATACGCTTTGTATTCCGACCATTTTTATTTCGTATACCGGACATGCTCTTGACTATAAAATGCCTTTGATGAAAGCGCTTCATGCGGTGGATCAAGCGGCTACTGCGGTGTGTCAATATTTCGATAAAGATGTTGTCAAAGTGCAAACGACTTTGGGTTGGGAACAAGAGTATTTTTTGATCGACTCTGCATTATATAATGCACGCCCTGATATTGCGATGACTGGCCGTGCGCTTTTTGGCGCTCGCCCAGCAAAAGGCCAACAGCTCGAAGATCATTACTTCGGTTCGATCCCTGAGCGTGTAATGGGCTTTATGCGTGATTTTGAAAAAGACTCCCATTTGCTCGGTATTCCTGTAACAACTCGCCACAATGAGGTAGCACCAAACCAATTTGAGCTTGCTCCAATGTTTGAGGAAGCCAACTTGGCCAACGACCACAACCAATTGGTGATGGACGTGCTCGAGAAGACTGCACGTAAACACAATTTCCGTGTGTTGTTGCATGAGAAGCCATTTGAAGGCATCAACGGTAGTGGTAAACACAACAACTGGTCGTTGAGCACCAACACGGGTGTGAACTTGCTGAAGCCAGGAAGAAATCCGAAAAGCAACATGCAATTCTTGACCTTCTTGGTGAATTCGGTCATGGCTATTCACGAGAATGCAGATGTATTGCGTGCCTCGATTGCCACTGTGGGCAACGATCACCGTTTGGGCGCCAACGAGGCTCCTCCGGCAATCATGTCTGTTTTCCTTGGCGATCAGCTCTCCGCTATGCTGGATGATCTTGAAAAGAACATCAAAGCTGGAAAAATGACTCCGGAAGATAAAACCGAGTTGAAGCTCAATATCGGCAAATTGCCGCAGATTTTGTTGGACAATACAGACCGTAATCGTACCTCACCATTTGCTTTCACTGGAAACAAATTCGAATTCCGTGCTGTGGGTTCTAGCGCCAATTGTGCGAACGCGATGATCACCTTGAATACCATTGTTGCTAATCGTCTTATCCAATTCAAAAAGGATGTGGATGCGCGCATTGCTAAAGGAGATGACAAGGATGAAGCTATTTTAAAGGAATTGCAGCGTTTGATCAAACAAAGCAAGACGATCCGTTTTGAAGGAAATGGATACTCTGATGAATGGGTGAAAGAAGCGAAAAAACGTGGTTTGAGCAATTTCAATGATACCCCATCAGCATTGAAAGCTTGGAAGAATAAGGATGTACAGAAAATGTTCGAAACATTAAACGTTTTGACACATGAGGAAGTGCATGCACGTTATGAAATAGAATTGGAGAATTATGTGCGTCGTCGCGAAATTGAAGCGCGTGTTACATGCGATCTTGCTTTGAATCACATTTTACCGGCTGCCATTGGATACCAAAGTGCTTTGGTAGAAAACGTGCTCGGATTGAATGAAATCTTGGGAGCAGCAGATGCAAAATCGGCGACTAAAACACAAGTAGGTTTGATCAAGTCCATTTCAGAACATATTAATCAGATGAAAGATGCGATGGACAAAGTAAGTGCTGAGCGTGCGAAGTTGGCCAAACTTGATTTGGAAAAACAAGCTGAGGCCTATAGCGCTAAAGTAAAGCCTCTCATGGACGAAGTTCGTGTTCATGCCGATGCACTCGAACTCATCGTCGAGGATGAATCTTGGCCATTGCCAAAAATGCGTGAGATTCTCTTTACACGATAATTATTATTCTGGTTTTAAAAGTAAAAGCAAAGGTCTCCCAATGTGGAGGCCTTTCTTTTTCTTTCTACTCAAAATCAGCGAATTAAAATTTTATGTATGGAATTT
>JBMOFW010000281.1:0-2668 GCA_049318685.1 Flavobacteriales bacterium | reverse complement strand
GAAACTCGAGCGATTTACCAATGTCCTTTTTACCTTCAATTTCCACCCCAACTACGTTTGACTCGGGGACGTTTTCCCACGTAATACCCACGTTACCAAATCCCATTTCGATGTGGTTCTTAAAGTCTTTGTAGAACAGACTCATCGACACGTTGTCGCCATTTTTAAAATATGCTTCCGTACGGAAATCGTAATTGGTAATCTCGGCTACTTTCAAATCGGAGTTACCATAAATAAACTGGCGAAACTCGTTATCGAGAATAGCGGCATCATTCAACTCTCGAATGCTTGGGCGTGCAAGGGATTGACTGTAATTCAAACGCACATTTACTCGTTCCAATTTCTCAGTTTCCAACTTATAAATAAGACTTCCGCTTGGTAA
Organism: Flavobacteriales bacterium; assembly: GCA_049318685.1. Taxonomy (GTDB): domain Bacteria; phylum Bacteroidota; class Bacteroidia; order Flavobacteriales_D; family Sanyastnellaceae; genus JAIXWP01. The sequence goes on along the minus strand of JBMOFW010000281.1, from coordinate 2,286 downwards.
TACGTGCCACTCATTAATGTCGACCGCATTTACATTCGGGAAGTTGGCCACGTTAGCTCGTCGTGGATCATCTCGCACATACCCTTCACGGTAGAACTTGTCTACATCCGTGAAGATGGAAGTATGCTCAGCACGCGCACCACCCGAAAATTTCAATTTCGAAGTCAAATCCCAACTAATCATTGCAAAACCGGCGTCAATACGGCTCTTTCCAAAGCTGTGATTTCGGTCTTCGTCCAATGAAACGTAGTAAAAGTCTATCAGACTATCGGTCATGGTGAAACGATCGAGCATATAACCATCGATATCGGTTGACTGCAGTGTTGGAACAGTTCCATTGCCGAGCATTACACGATATTCCTCGTTATCGATCTTTCGGTAATTGTAAAGCGTAGCGCCACCTATTTTCAGTTTGTTTGCCTCGCCTCCGGGTTTATTACTTAGAGGAATTTCAGCGCTCATGCGAGCATCCAACAAGTTCTCATCCAGGTAGCGATAAAACCTGCGAATACCATCACCAACGGTTGGGAAAAATTCAATAGCGTTCGTAGTGTCTAAACGATTGAACGAATACTCAGTAGTTCGAAAATCTGGGGCCACAGAAGAACCATCCGTGTACGAAGCCGAACTTTCAATTTTTATTTTTCGGGAAGGAATGAAATGGCTGGAAGAGAATTGATAGATGAGCTGCTTACGTTGCTCATAAAAGATATTTCTTCTTGCTGTCAAATTATCATCAAGGATAACCCCATCCTCCACTCGTGGCACATTAGTAAATGCTGCCACGTCATTGTTTCCGATGATATTCGGCATGAAGAGCAGAGTCAGCTTATTGTTCTCGTTAAGCTTGTAAGCCAGATTCAGCAATGCGCTCCAAGAATGCGTTTCGCGACTGATCAGCGTTTGGTCTGAAGTTTCAATGCGATAATCTTGCTCCTCGTTCAAGATACGCTGGGAAATTCCATCAGGATCATAGCGATAGCTATTACCGTAGCGAATACCAACAAAATACCCCAAAGGCCTCCCAAACAAGGTCGATTGATTTCCGAAGCTTACATTCTGCGAATACGATAATGGGGCTTTTCGAAACTTGGTCGTCCAGTTATTGGAGAATCCATTGTTATAATCTGTGTTATTTGGGTTGATGTATCGATAGGCTTGCGGCTTGTAGGTCGTATTATAACTCGCCAATGCCTCTTGATACGCAGTCTGATCATTCATCAACGCGGCCGGCAATAAGCCAAGCTGAACAAGTCCCATACGGAAATAGGTATCAGCCAGTGCATTGCCATCTATCCACCCCGAAATACCCATTGAATTATAATAATCGCCCAACCCCAGCGCGACCATTTCCTGGTAGCTTGACGGACTTAATGAAGGTGCCAAGATATCGTTTCCTGTGCGCGTGCGCAAACCATTATCATAGCCCAACCAATCTGTTGAACTTCGCTCCGAGGTAACGAAATCCTGAAAGGTATACTGTGGGTTATAACCGATTTGGGATTCGACATTGAGGGTCAGCTTGTCCGGATAGTCCTTGGTTTCAACTGAGATGTATGCCCCTGACCAATCGCCGGGTAAATCCGGACTGGCGGTTTTTGTGATCACAATATTGTCGACGAGGCTCGACGGAAAAATATCGAGTTTGATATTGTTTGTCAGCGGATCCAATGTCGGTATGCGACTGCCATTAAGCATGGTCTTTACGTAGCGGTCACCAATACCACGTACGGTGATAAGTCCACCGCTCGTCGACACACCGGAAACGCGCGCCACGGCATTCAGCACGTTGCTATCACCCGTTTTCTTAATTGTAGCTGATGAGATGTAATCCAATGAAGTCGTCGAGTTCATCTTGATTTTCTCCATGTACGTATCGGCAGACCGCACAGCCTTTGCTTCAATCTTCACCTCGTTGCTCAACAGCGACTTTTCAAACAAGGTGAATTCCTTATTCAAAACTTGACCGTTGGTCACCGTAATGGTTTCAATAATTTCCTCATAACCCAACAAACTCAGCTTAAAATTGTGGGGCTTGGTATCCGGAATTCTGATCTCAAACAAACCATCAAAATCGGATTGACCGATAATCGCGTAATCGTTGGTATCCACCACAACAACACCAAACATGGGTTCTCCTTGGATATCGGTGATACGACCGCTGAACTTCCCTTGTCCCAACGCACTTCCCGCGACCAAGAAGAAAAAAACAAGCGAATAGAGATATGACGATGAGTACTTCATGGAGTGAATGACCTTCGTTTAAGATTTCTTTTTTGACTTCTT
>JBMOFW010000280.1:0-2670 GCA_049318685.1 Flavobacteriales bacterium | reverse complement strand
CGCAACCGATTTGATGGACGCATTAATCGCCAAAGGCAAGAAAGTCGTTGCGTATCCGATGGTCGAATATTGGTTAGATATTGGTCGTCATGATGATTACAAGAAAGCCCAAGAAGACATAAAACTAATCAACCTCTAAGATGAAAGTATTGATCACGATATGCGGTCGCGGAGGTTCCAAGGGTATTCCCGGAAAGAATATTCGCGAAATCAACGGCAAACCGCTCATTGCTTATTCTATTGCCATGTCCAAGAAAGTGCAAACCATCTGGAATGCCGATCTCGCCTTAAGCACAGATAGCGACGACATCAAAGCTGCGGCCGCCCAATTCGGACTGCCCACTACTTATAGGCGTCCGGCAGAGTTTGCCACAGACAAAGCCGGAAAAATAGACGTACTCCGCGATGTACTTCTTTTTACAGAAAAACAAAACACCACCGCATACGATTATCTTCTCGACCTCGATATTACTTCTCCGCTCCGCACCTTAGAAGACATTCAAGAAGCATTCGCCCAACTGGAAAAACAAGAGGATGCGCTGAACATATTCTCTGTTTCTCCTGCCAATAGAAATCCCTACTTCAACATGGTAGAAAAAACCGATAGTGGCTTCGTGAAGCTTGTAAAAGACGGTAGCTTATTCAAATCGCGTCAAGAAGCCCCGGAAGTGTATGATATGAATGCTTCATTCTACATCTACCGCCGCCAATTTTTCACAGATGGATATCAGGGAGCGATAACGCCAAAATCATTGGCCTATGTGATGCGCCACGTATGCTTCGATCTTGATCACCCGATCGATTTCACCATGATGGAATTGTTGATGAAAAATAATCTCTTGGAAATCGACCTATGAAAGTGCTCATCATCGGCATGGGAAGCATTGCCAGCAAACACGTGAATGCCCTGCGCACAATCGATCCTGAAGTGCAGTGCATTGCCCTACGCCGCGCGCAATCCGATGAAATAAATGGAGTAAAAAACATTTACAACAAAGCAGAGATTCCTTCCGACATCGACTTTGTGATCATTTCCAATCCTTCATCACTTCACTTTGAAACAATAGCGTGGACCATTCAACTCGGCAAACCACTCTTCATTGAAAAACCGACACTCACTTCCCTTGAAGGGGTAGATGAACTTTTAGAGAAAATCGATCAACACCAAATCATCACGTACAGCGCATTCAATATGCGTTTTCACCCCGTTATTCAGTGGCTGAAAAAACATTTAAGCCCCAATGATGTCGTGGAATGCAATGCCTATTGTGGATCATACTTGCCCGATTGGCGGCCACACACCGACTACAGACAAAGTTACAGTGCCCAAGCCGAATTAGGCGGCGGAGTGCACCTCGACCTCATTCATGAAATTGATTATGTAGTCTATTTGCTCGGTTTTCCCGAACGTACATTCGGTTTTGCGCAACATGCATCCGATTTGGAAATTAATTCCACCGACATCGCACGATACGTTTATCTCTACACCAATAAAACCGCGGGCATCACGCTCAACTACTATAGGCGAGATGCCACACGCCATGTCGAATTCATCATGAAATCGGGCACTTGGATGGCCGATCTGCTCAAAAACACCGTGATCAATGAGCGAGGAGAAACTTTATTCTCCACCACAGAAACGATGCTCGATAGCTATGTGCATCAAATGCGTTACTTTATCAATTGTTTGAAAAACAACAACCGTCCTATGAATAGCCTCGCCGATTCCATGGCGAGCCTTCAAATTTGTCTCAACTATGTTAAAAGATAAAATCATTCTCGTCACTGGCGGCAGCGGATTGCTCGGCGCTCAAATCATGTATGATTTGAAGCAAAAAGGTGCGCGCGCCATCAATCTCGATATCAACGTAGCCAACAATTTAGATGAAGGAACATGCACATGTGATATCACGGACACCTCCTCTATCATTACAACGCTAGACATCGTCTTCAAACACTTCGGTCGCATCGATGGGCTCGTGAATAATGCCTATCCGCGCACCAAAGATTTTGCCTCTCGCGTAGAAGATGTGACCGACGAATCGTGGCGCCTCAATGTCGATATGCAAATGAACAGCTACTTCTTCATGTCGCGCGAGGTGCTCAAAATCATGGCCAATCAGGGATTTGGATCTGTTGTCAACATGACATCCATCTATGGTGTGGTCGGCAATGATCCCACCATTTACGAAAACACTGAAATGAAGACGCCACCAGCCTATACGGCCATCAAAGGAGGCCTCATCAACCTTACCCGCTATTTAGCCGCATATTACGGTCCAAAGCAGGTCCGCATCAACTGTGTATCGCCCGGAGGAATATTCGATCATCAGCCTGAGCCCTTTGTGACTGCCTATGAAAAACGTGTACCCATGAAACGCATGGGAACCCCCAAAGACATTGCACCTGTGGTGTCCTTTCTTCTTTCCGATGAAGCAGGATATGTTACCGGACAGAATATTTGCGTAGACGGAGGCTGGACAGCGATATGAGTACCATGAAAACAATAGCCATTATCGGTGCTGGACAACTTGGCTCTCGCCACTTGCAAGGCGTGTTGAAATCCGATCACAATTTTACCGTATATGTAGTAGAACCGAATATTCATTCGGTTGGAACAGCGAAAGAACGCGCCGCAGAAATTGCGCATCAACATCCCATCACATGGCT
>JBMOFW010000279.1:0-2700 GCA_049318685.1 Flavobacteriales bacterium | reverse complement strand
GGTCTCGTTCGCCCAAAAACGACTGACCATAGACGATTGGACGAAAAAAGATATTGTTGAATTGTATTTTGGAGAACAACGTGTATCGGATTCGTTGACAAAACTGATAGATCCGTATTCTTTACAAAATCCCCTTTATCAATCATTGCCTTACTTGGAGCGTTTTTTTGATATTCCGAAAGGATATGATGCTGCCTATATTTTAGGACGAAACAATTTTGTTTGGTTGGAAAATGATACCATGCGCAGGGTGCTACAGGCTGTGGGAAAAGGTGACGAACTAGATCTCAAAACTTGGGATCCGGGAGTGCCCGAAAGTGAGCTAGTAAAACAAGGAGTGGTATATAGCATGATGTCTTTTGCAGCGATAGATGAGAAAAAGGAGTATTTCATTTTTGATTATTCTCTTTTACACGTAGCGGGCGATTCGTCATACCTCGACCCGAATAGAATGTTTATTCTTGATTTGGAATCGGGCAAAGACCAGTTGTTTGAGTTTGATGTTAGCGAAGAATTGAAGGGGTATGATTTGATTTTGGAAGTCTACAATAACTTTGAACAACTTCCCATGAAGTTTCAGTACGGTGAACATCAGTATCTGGGAGAATCCTATTATAATCCGGGATACGGATTGAAGTTTCCTCGGATATCCGTGACGTGGAGTCGAATGGAGTATCTTCAAAATTGGCAGGCTCTAATGGCGATGCGTGATTATGAGTTTGCGCTCGCGACAAAGAATTGGAGTTTGGATCGCAAAGTGTTGGTGTCTCATCTCTATTACCACGATATAGATGGGGATGGAAAATCGGAGTTTTGGCAAGGCTTTTTTTCAAATGGAAAACTAGCTCATTTAGTGGTCTACAAAAATGTAAATGGTGTCTGGACGAAGGTCAAGCCGACAGATAAAATGTTTGATTGGGTGGGGGCGTTTCAATTGACGAAAGATTATTATGTGAAATCGACCAAACAATCGACGTTTCGTTTTACGCAGTATATCGAACGTGAAGATTATCCTGAGGAATATCCAGAAGATCATAATCACTATGAACCTTCTTACAGGTCGCGTGTATATGACGATGAAAAAGTTGATGTAGAACCTGCACCCCAAATTGATTCTGATGATGATCACTAGACTTGTCTCTTTTGTTTTTTTCTGCATTGTAGGCTTTTCCTGCGCCGCACAATTTGCGTATCAAGATTCCATCTTGTATTTGTCTTTGCAATCGCGAGAAAGTAAACCGATCATGGGGGCGAAAATTTGGATCAATGGAGTGGAGTTGGCCCCTTGTGAGGCATGTCCCTACTACGCTTCAAACGATGGTGTCTATCGAAGTGTGCGGAAAATGGACATGAAGTTTAATTTGCCCAGACAAAAAATGCACGTGCGGATAGAGCATCCAGATTATCAGCTTTTGAATGATTCTATTTTTTCGAATGGACGAATTCCTTTGCTAAGGCCAAATGAAATGTATATCTATAATATCAACAAGTTTGGTGTTGGTGAACACATCAATCTACTTCAAATTGTTCAAGGAAAGGAATCCTTGGAAGAGTTGAAAAAGATAGCATCAAAATATAATTGCACGTATATGCGCTCCTATAATGCTTGCCCGCATTTGAAGGAAATGGGTGTTGATCTTGCTGGATATGGCCCGATTCTTCATGTTTTTTCCTATGAAAGGGAAGAAGACAGAATGAAATTAGCCCAGCGTGTAGATCAGTGTTTTCCAATGGTCAATGGAGATGAAAAAACGGGAATTGGTCTAGGACTACGCGGAAATATAAATTTCACGATCTATATATCTGAGTCGGAAAAGGAACTGGTGACTGCAGCGCTCAAGGAATTTGAACGAAAAGGAATCGTTAAGAATTGGCAGTTTCAAACGTCTTATGCTATGTTGTTTATTTATTTGGAGCCGGGTCAAGAGCGCTGCGGCAATGAGGTCATTGAAACGTTGATGAAGCTATCCCGGAACTTGGTAAACCCTTATCAAGAACTCGTACTCTTCGATTGTCCCGGCTAGATTTTATTCTGTATTATTGTGGTATGAAATCGTTGGTAGTGATTCATGGGGCATTGGGTAGCGCTGCGCAAATGCAGCATGTTTGTGATGTATTTGAACAATATTATGATGTCTATGCCTTCGACCTAGCTGGGCATGGCGGATTGCCCATCAACGAGCCTTTTTCCATTGATCTTTTTACACAAGATCTCGAACGATTTATTGCGAATGAACAACTCGATTGTCCGGACCTGTTTGGTTACAGCATGGGTGGTTATGTAGCCTTGAATCATGCCCGACTTTTCCCCAATCAACTCGGAAGGATCATTACCCTCGGTACAAAATTTCATTGGAATCAACAAGAGTCAGAAAAAGAAATTGCGCGATTGAATCCGGATTTAATCGAGCAAAAGATTCCTAAATTCGCTAAGGCACTTGAAGAACGGCATGCTCCTGAAGATTGGAAAAAAAATATGTTGGCCGTTTGTGATTTGATGCACGCCATGGGACATGGCATGGCTCTGAAACCACTTGATTTTTCTTCCATCGACAATCAGGTACTCATCACTGTGGGCGGCAAAGATAAAATGGTGACCGAAGAGGAATCGCGCATGATCGCGGAAGCCTTGCCAAATGGCGATTTTTTGATATTTGAGAATTTTGAACACCCGATAGAAGGGATAGATGTGGAGTTGCT
>JBMOFW010000278.1:0-2763 GCA_049318685.1 Flavobacteriales bacterium | reverse complement strand
TTCGATAAAAAATCCAAGCAAACAGGATGGAGCCGGCAATACCGATGAAAAGGATAAGTACGCGTTGCCAAACCTCATGGAAATGTTCCATCAATAAATAAATAATACTGCCACCGCTTAGACCGTGGGTTAGATAAAGCGAATACGATATTTCGCCCAACCAATCGAGCCATTTAGAAACTCCTTGAACAAAATAGATAAAGAAGAAAGCGAAGAACGCAGCAATCGCCCAGTCACGACCAAAATATTGCATCATCAACCAAAAGGCAATCAAGATATAGGGGAGGACTTCCCATTTTGAAAGGCGTTTAATCATCAAATAGTAAGCAACAAATCCCAAGATGAATGGGGAGATGTAGTTGAAAATAAAACGATCATCGGGCAAAGCGATATTGATCGCAGCCATGACCACGATCCAAATAGCCCGCTTCCACCAAAGATCACTGTTGATCCAAGAAAACGTCAGCGCTATGAGGATGTAGTATTGAAATTCGATGGCAAGTGTCCAGAAAATCGGGTTGTACCAATCTTGTCCAAGAATGTGCGCGAGATAAAGGAAATGCGAAAAGAATCTTGCCGGTTCGATGGAAAAAGGCGTATTGTCTTTGATCGCATAAGCCAAAGCAGATAGCAGTATGAGAGCTAAAGTGGCGATGTATGGTGGCTCCAAACGGATCAAACGCTTGGCCATGAATCGCGGAAATTTGCTCCATTCGTACTCCGATTTATTCATAGCATAAGGCAGCACAAATCCAGATATCACGAAGAAGACAAAGACACCTGTAGGTCCAAAAAGCGAGATTTGTTTTACCGGATTTCCATCGGCCAGCAATGGACCTTCAGGATTAGAATGAGTGGCCAAATGAAATACTGCCACCATCAAGGCTGCAATTCCCCGCAGCATCTGTACCGAATCAAAACGCTGGCTTCCACTCATGCCGCGAAGATACTCCTCCAAATCGTTCCATAGCATTAACGGAAGGATGGAATGTTCATTTCCCCATTTACTCACTTTCCCATTCTATCATTTTCTTCCTATATTGCACTATAAATCAGTATCTAAATGATAAAATTCTACACCCTTTTTGTTGCTTTAACTGCAGCTTGCGGAGTCGTAGCGCAACCTACGCTCGTACCCACATCAAGCGTCCAATCTATAGTTGAGGATTTCTTCGTAGGAAACGGAATCTTCGTCAATAATGTCACCTTCAACGGAGGACCAGTTGATGCTCAGCATTTCCAAATCGCAGCTTTCTCTGATGCTAATAATACAATTGGTATTCAAGAAGGTATTATGATGACTACTGGAGCAACTTATGAGGTTCTTGCCGGTGGTTTATCTTCTGATGGAACTTATTACAATCCGCAAGATGCGGATGTGCTTGCTCTAATTACAGATGCACTGAACATCGGTGAAGCAGCAGTACTTGAATTCGATTTTATTGCAACAGGCGATTCCGTTGCTTTTCAGTATGTATTTGCTTCTACGGAATATCCAGAATTCGTAAACACTGCATTCAACGACCAATTCGGATTCTTTATTAGCGGTCCTGGTATTGCTGGTCCATTTACCAATGGTGCAACGAACCTTGCTGTGATTCCTGGTACCACTACATCTGTAGGAATCAATTCTGTGAATGATCAATTGAATTCACAATATTACATTGCTTCTGATGGAACAATTACAGGTATTGATGGATACACCACTGTTCTGCATGCATGCATTGGTGCGCTTCAAATCGGAGAAGTGTATCACATCAAGCTTATCGTTGCTGATATGTCCGATAGCGCATTGAGTTCACACGTATTCCTAAGTGGTTCTAGCTTCGAGCAATTCTGCAATGAAGGTGGAGCTAATCCAGGTGGAATCCAAACAGAGACTTGCATGCTTAGCACACTTGACGCCCGCGTTGACTACACTTTAGATTGCGGTACAGTGTCATTGACGAATACTTCTGCCATTGAAGCCAACGTTACTGCTTGTTATTATGAAATGGGCGACGGTGGAACGACTACTGCTTGCGAAGCAAACACGATCTATACCTTCGAAAACCCAGGAACATATACCGTGAAATTGGTTTACGAAATCGATGGATTCCGTTCTGCATTCACAGTAGACAATATCTTGATCTCTGATTTCCCGGCGGCAACTCCTGTTGTCGTTTTCGAATCGGGAACATTCAATTTCACCAACTACGATGGTACTTCAGAAATTCAGTGGTTGCTTAATGGAGAAATCATCGAAGGCGCTAATGATATCAATTACACTCCTTCAGTGGGCGGTTCATATTCTGTTTGGGTAAACAACGGCTGTCCTGTTGTCTCTCCGGCAACATCAATTGTTGGGGTAGAGGAGACGCTGGTTGAAGCTTCTCTAGCTGTATATCCAAACCCGAGTGCCGGCACTTCAACTGTGAATATCCCTGCAACAACAGAATACATTCAAATCTATAATGCAATGGGACAAATCGTAGCAAACGAATACGTAAAAGGAGCTCAATTAATGCAAATCTCTCTGACTCCAGGTACATTCGCTGTCCGCGCAATCTCATCAAACAATGCGATTTTGGATACCGAAGTTTTGATAGTTAGATAGTTTGGTAATTTGAACTAGCAATCTAGCACACTAGCATTCTAGCACATTAAAAAAGCCTCCATATTGGAGGCTTTTTTAATGTATATGTGTTTCGGAATTATCCTAAATACGATTTCAAAATCTTCGAACGACTCGTATGCTTTAAGCGGCGAATCGCTTTTTCTTTA
>JBMOFW010000277.1:0-2767 GCA_049318685.1 Flavobacteriales bacterium | reverse complement strand
ATTTATGGATTCAATTGGCTGTAGACCGAAAGATTCAATGGTGGGCAACCTCTGCCTTAGAGTCAAATATTGGCTTGAATCAAATTGCACGATGGTTATGTGATTATGACAATGTACTCTCGCAAGGGTTGGGGACAGGGGGATTGTTTGTCAATAATTTTAATGCATATTGGGAAGTTGAACAAGGACACCTAATATGTATCGCTGAATGAAATGGTTTGGGGAAAATATTGATGTGCCGGAAGTATGGCATTCGATGCCAAAAGAAGTCCAACAAGTAGTGCTTGAATGGCGCAATGCCCATTCGCATATACAAGCGAAAACCAGCGGATCTACAGGCACTCCAAAAGTTATTCAATTGGATAAAACTGAAGTAAAAGCTTCAGCAATACTTACCGCCGCTACTTTTGGAATTGAGCAAGGGGCGACAATTCTTCATAATCTTCCCGTTGAATTTATTGCAGGTAAAGTAATGTTGATCAGGGCATTGGTCAATGATTGGAATGTAATTTATGCGGAACCAACAGTCAACGTGCCTCTGCCTGAAGTATCCATAGATTTTGCTGCGTTTACACCACTCCAATTAAATGCATTATTCCAAAACCAACAAACGCGCTTGAATCGGATTTCAACCATGATCATCGGTGGGGGTGAAGTTTCGGTCGATTTAAAAAAACAAATACAAGCGCTAAGCGGTCGTGTGTTTGCGACATACGGTATGACCGAAACCATCACGCATATTGCCTGGTCAGATTTAAAAGAAGAAAGCCTGCACACTTGGTTTAGACCCATTGAAGGTGTTTCTATTTCATTATCGCCAGAGTCCACCTTGATGATTCAAGCTTTGCATCTTGGAAATAAAATTATTCAAACGAATGATTTAGCAGAAATAGATGCCTTTGGTCGATTTCGTATTCTGGGAAGAATCGATTTTATTATAAATTCAGGTGGTTTAAAAGTGAATCCCGCTGTTCTTGAGGGAGAATTGCAGACTATTCTTGCACAGCCTTTTTTTGTTGGTGCCAAAACAGATGTAATCCTTGGGCAAAAAGTTGTTCTTTTTGTTGAAGGGGAGATGTCGAAGGCGTTGAAAGAGAAGGTCTTGTTTTTGTTTGGAGACCGCGTTGATCGCCCACGTGAAATTTGCGAAATCCACAAATTTGATTATACAACTACCGGAAAACTAATCCGAAAAGAATATTAAACCATGAATAAACTTGTTTTTGCTAGCGGCAATCCACATAAAGTAGAAGAAGTTTCGCACAAGCTTGGTGGGTATCCGCTATTAGGGCTCAATGATATAGGTTGTGTTGAGGAGATCCCAGAAACAGCCGATACACTGGAAGGAAACGCGAAGATGAAAGCGCGTTACGTATTTGAAAAATATGGAAAGGATTGCTTTGCGGATGACACAGGGCTAGAGGTGGTGGCTCTTCATGGTCAGCCCGGTGTTTTGTCGGCCCGATTTGCAGGCGAACATAAAAGCAATGAGGATAATAAAAAGAAATTGCTTGAATTGTTGGAACATCACTTGGATCGACGAGCGCGATTTCGTACTGTAATCTGCTTGATTCAAGGGGGCAAAGAAACATTGTTTGAAGGCATCGTTGAAGGGCATATTCTTCGTGCCGAAAAAGGAACAATGGGCTTCGGATATGATGGACTTTTTGTTCCGGTAGACAATTCCCGTTCATTTGCTCAAATGACAACGGAAGAAAAGAATATTCTCAGTCATCGGGGAATTGCAATTTCTTTGTTGAAAGAATATCTTTTCAAACGCAAATAGAAATTGCCTAATTTGGCCCCCTGTTTTCTTATTAGGAGATCCGAATGATTACATACCTTGATTTTGAAGCTCCCATTAAAGAGCTAAATGAGCAAATTCAAAAGCTCAAAGAAAGCGAACAAAAGACTGGCGTCGATATGTCTAACGCTATTAACGACTTAGAAAGAGCCGTTAAGGAGAAGACAAAGGAGATTTATAGCAATCTCGACGCTTGGCAGAAAGTTCAAGTTAGTCGCCACCCAGATCGCCCGTACACGATCCAGTATATTGAAGGTATTACGGATAATCAATGGGTTGAGCTCCATGGTGATCGTACCGTGAAAGATGACAAAGCCATGGTAGGAGGCTTTGGTATGATCGATGGCCAAAGCATCATGTTTATTGGCCAACAAAAAGGCATCAATACCAAAATGCGTCAATATCGTAATTTTGGTATGGCTAATCCGGAAGGATATCGTAAGGCCTTGCGCCTGATGAAGTTAGCCGAGAAATTTAACAAGCCTATTGTAACATTTATAGATACTCCAGGAGCTTATCCGGGCTTAGAAGCTGAAGAGCGCGGTCAAGGCGAAGCAATTGCTCGCAATTTGTTCGAAATGATGAAGTTGCGTGTGCCAGTGATTTGCATCATTATTGGCGAAGGAGCCTCAGGTGGTGCCTTAGGTATAGGCATTGGCGATAAAGTTTTAATGCTCGAGAACACCTGGTATTCTGTGATTTCTCCAGAATCGTGTTCCTCAATCCTTTGGCGCAGTTGGGATCATAAGATTACTGCGTCAAAAGCCTTGAAGCTCACAGCAGAAGACATGTTGTCAAATAAACTGATTGATGGTATAATAAAAGAACCTTTAGGAGGCGCTCATGCCAACCGTCCGGAGATTTTTAGTACTGTAAAACAGGAAATTCTTAAATATATCAAGGAATTACAACAAAAAGATCCATAGACTCTCGTCAATGAACGAATTGAAAAGTTCTGTGCTA
>JBMOFW010000276.1:0-2788 GCA_049318685.1 Flavobacteriales bacterium | reverse complement strand
TGTAAGCTCAACACCCCAATAATGGTTGAAGGCAATCCTTCAAAGTTTCAATAGACATTGGTGCGAATCAAGGAGTCGACATAATGGCTGAGTTTTGTCGTTCCTGAATAATTCAGGTGACTGTCGTCGCGATAGTCTTTATTATTTAGTACGAAGTCGCCAAGATCCAAATAAGGTAAATCTTCGAAATGCGCTTTGCGAACAGAATCCAACATGGTCTCGTTCGCGCGATATGACCAAATAGGATGGGTTGGGCTTCGCATCAATACCAGTTTCACCTTGTGCTTACCGCATAGCTGTTCAATCTTCTCGATGTATGCGATGGCCTGTTGTGATGGGACGTGTAGCATATCGATTTCTTTGGTTGTATGTCCGGCGGTAATTAAGCTGTCCAGCGTGCTTTTCTTCTCTATGTAATATCGGTACCACTTGGAATATGCAGGAAAAGAGGATTCGTCTGAAAGCAAAAATTTAATACCTAACTCTGCGAAGGAACTGTGAGCCTTTAAGGTATTACCCGGTGTTTCTTGAAAGAGCTCCATGAATTCATCGGAGTCGATGAATGGGTTCACTTTGGGAAGTTTCGATAACAAAAAGTTCTTCCTCCAGGTGCGCTCGTCGAGTTGTTTGCTGATGGCATTGTTGGTGAACTCCAGAAATACCGTGGAGATTTGTGGATTAGCAGGCAAAAGCGCCTCCAGTTTTTGTAAAGTATAGAAGTACGTTTCGCCTTCTTCGCCATAGTTGATCGAGCCCGTAACGATGGAATCATTGACAGCCAGTTGCATGTGTGAGTGCCCACAAAAAACGCGTTCCACCGATTGCGGTAAAACATAGTAGCGAGTCTTACGCAACTGACTGCATAACATCAATTCTAACACAATAGCCAAGCACACTGATAATGCGATGAGCAGTAAAAGTTTGATGATCGGCTTTCGGTAATTCATGTTGAGTAAAGGTGATACTGATTAAGATTTTATGTGATCGTTGCAGTGGCGGCTTATCTGTATTGGATAATGAATTTATGGGATTGCAAATTTTATCAAAACTGGAAATAAATGAATTCTTCTTCAACACCGCTAAACAAGATGATACTAACTGCTATGGCTATGTAGAGGACTAATCTCAGTGGTGTTTTTATGCGGAGTTGAAGATTTTCAAGAGCATATCTGCCATGTCGTCCATTCCATTCAATAATGAGCATTATGGCAATAAGCATATAGATAACGTTGGAGAAATAGGTGTTGTCAGGCAAAGTGAAAATCTTCAAAGTGAAAATCGAACTGATGTATTGAATGGCTTGCCCCATTGAACCAGCGCGAAAGAAAATCCAGCCCAGACAAACCACCATGAATGTCGCAATCATCTGTATAAGTTCTTTCAATGTCGGTAGTGATTTTCCTTCAGCTACAACACCCATATTGAGGCGGTTTTTATTGGTAATCAATAAGGGGATGAAACAAACAGCATTGTAAAGACCCCATGCGATAAAGGTCCAATTAGCGCCATGCCAGAAACCGCTCACGAGAAATACAATGATCGTATTGTTGATGCGCCGCAGGGTGCCCACTTTGCTTCCTCCAAGCGGTACGTATAAATAATCTCTGAACCAAGATGTCAGTGAGATATGCCATTTCCGCCAAAACTCTGCAATATCTCTAGAGAAATAAGGAAATGAAAAGTTTTGCAGCAACTCAAAACCTAGCAATCGAGCGGATCCCAGAGCAATGTCGGAGTAACCCGAGAAGTCCCCGTAAATCTGTATGGCAAAGAAAACAGCCCCTATGGCCAATGTGCTGCCTTCCAACTGCGGAGATGCTTTGAAAATGAGGTTTACCGCTTCCGCACAGGTGTCAGCGACAACTATCTTTTTGAAAAGTCCCCAAAGGATTTGACGCATGCCATCCACAGCTTTGGAATAATCAAACGTCCGCTTTGCTTTTATTTGAGGGAGTAAGTGGGTTGCACGTTCAATAGGCCCGGCAACCAAAAGTGGAAAGAAGCTCACGAAGAGACAATAGTCGACCACGTTTTTGGTGGGCTCAATTTTTCCGCGATAAATGTCAAAAACATAGGACAGACCGTGAAACGTGTAAAACGAAATGCCAACCGGTAGAATGATGTCAAGCGAAGAAAATTCGGTTTCCGATCCAATGGTGCCGAGCAATCGCTTGGCGGAAGCAATGAAGAAGTTGAAGTACTTGAAAAATCCGAGGAATCCTAAATTGATTCCGACACTTATAATAAGCCACGCCTTTTTCCAGGCAATGCTTTTAGCTTCATGTATGCGTATTCCGGTGAAATAGTCAAGCCCGGTAGAAAACATCAACAGAAACAGAAAACGCCAATCCCAGCATCCATAGAAAAAGTAGCTCGATAGTAGCAATAAGATGTTTTGTGCTCTGATGCCGCGTCTCTGCAAATACCAATAGGACCCGAAGATCACGGTGAAAAAGATCGCGTAGTCAAGAGAATTAAATAACATCGGTTGTGCCGGATGAGGAGGTGATTGAAGTCAAATCGCAGTTGCGCTCGCAATATAATTGCATTCCCTGATACGATTAGAATCCAAACAGTCCGCCAATGCGAATCATCGGTTGGTTGTAAGGTGAATTGGGGTCTTGAATGAGATCGTACATAATCATGGCGCTTAATCCCAGGCGACTGCCACCACTGTTGTATCCGGCACCAACAAGCCACACCGGCACGGTAGCCTCGGCTGTATTGCCGAAGCCATCAAAGGCGCTGCGCTTGAGTATTTCGAATTCACTATGCGCAAAAAGGGTTT
>JBMOFW010000275.1:0-2791 GCA_049318685.1 Flavobacteriales bacterium | reverse complement strand
ATTGGCGTAGTTAGCGAAGACTTCCCAAGTACCACCACTCAGATTTTTCTTCCAAATGGTATCATCTGATTCACCGAGCACGTTTATAAACATGTTGCCTACAAAAAATTCGATGTCGAGATAGCCGAGGTCACTTGCCGGCAAATCGGTCATTGGTGTCCACGATTCAAAGTTGGCAAGGAAAGCAGCGTCGTGCCTTGCTTTCAAAATACCTGTTCCAGTGGCCGCAAAGAGGGTGTCATTGTTGACGGCGATGTCGTTGATTTTGGTTTGTGATCCACCCGGGCCCAGAAAATAGGATTCTTTGATTTCCAGTCGAAATGGATCAACAACGACTACTCCGATACCTGTTGCTAGATAGAGCAAATTGTTGTAGGGGAGAATGCTGTAGATTTTTTTATCGCCAATAATCGAACTGATTTTGATATCTGGAAGATTCACTTTGCGCGTACCTTCGAAAAGGAGATCAATATTGCCGTTAACGTATCCAACTACGAGAATTTTATTGGTTCGGTCATATTCGATGGCAGATAGTCCGACATCCGACAACAAATTTATTTTCGAAATTCGGGTCACCGTTCCTTCCCATTGGTCATAAGAGAAAAGTCCGTAAGGGGTCGCGCAGTACATCAAGCCATTTTCCCCTTCAGCTACATCGATGGTTTTGCCATAAGGCAAATGATCACGCCAAGTACCGATACTGTATATGTTTTGTGAAAACGCCGTCCCGTAGGCGACCAAGAAGGATATTAAAGTAATAATGACTTTCATGAGAGGCTAAAAAGCTTAATGGCGACGGCCCAACGCAAAAACGATGGATTTCGTCTATCAAGGGCTAAAAATAGGGCGAAAACAGGTCTATCTTCGCGGCTCTGAATTTATTACGACCAATGGAATACGATTTTAGAGCCATAGAGCGCAAGTGGCAAGACGAATGGCGTAGCCGCAATACGTATAAAACAACTGAAAATCAGTCGAAAGAAAAGTTTTATGTATTGGACATGTTCCCTTATCCGAGCGGAGCCGGTTTGCACGTAGGTCATCCTCTAGGATATATCGCCAGCGACATTTATGCGCGTTTTATGCGTCACAAGGGGTATAATGTGCTGCACCCAATGGGTTATGATAGTTTTGGTTTGCCGGCTGAACAATATGCTATTCAAACCGGTCAACATCCAGCTGTGACTACTGAAAATAACATTGCTCGTTATCGCGAGCAATTGGATAAAATTGGATTTTCATATGATTGGAGTCGTGAGGTGCGTACTAGTGATCCGGGGTATTACAAGTGGACCCAATGGATTTTTAAATTGATATACAATTCGTGGTATAATCATGATGCGAAAAAGGCAGAGCCTATAGCATCATTGATCGCCCTTTTTGAAGCCAATGGCAATTATAATGTCAATGCGGCTATTGATGAAGATTGGTTCAAGAAGATTGATGAATCGCAATTTTTCTTTGGAAAAAACTGGGAAGGAGATTTTTCTGCCACCGATTGGAAAAGCATGAATGGTGAGCAACAAGAAATGATTTTGATGCACTACCGATTGGCCTATTTGGCTGATTCGATGGTGAATTGGTGCCCGGCTTTGGGCACTGTGTTAGCCAATGATGAAGTAAAAGATGGTGTGAGTGAGCGCGGTGGACATCCTGTTGAACAAAAATTGATGCGTCAATGGAGTATGCGCATTACGGCCTACGCGCAGCGTTTGTTGGATGGTTTGGATGAAATCGATTGGCCTGAGAGCATCAAGGAAGTGCAGCGCAATTGGATTGGACGAAGTGAAGGTGCTTCAGTACGTTTTCAATTGGATGGATATGATGAGGAAATAGAAGTTTTCACGACGCGTCCCGATACCATTTTTGGGGTATCGTTTGTGACGCTTGCTCCAGAGCATGAGTTGGTGTTGAAGATCACCACTGAGGAGCAAAAAGATGCCGTAGAAGCGTATATGGCTGGCGCCAAATTAAAGACCGAGCGCGATCGTCAAAGTGATGTGAAAAACGTGACAGGGCAATTTACTGGAGCTTACGTAATTCATCCATTCACCGGTGCTAAAGTGCCTGTTTGGATTGGAGAATATGTATTGGCGGGGTATGGCACCGGCGCTGTAATGGCGGTGCCTGCAGGTGATCAACGCGATTTTGATTTTGCAAAAAAATTCAATTTGCCCATTCCGAATATTTTCGAGAATGTGGATATCAGTGAAAAGGCAGAGGCGAGCAAAGAGGCGATTTTGACCAATTCGGATTTTCTGAATGGGCTGAGCTACAAAGACGCGGTGAAGAAGGTTATTGAAGAAATTGAAAAGGGTGGTTTTGGAAAAGGGAAGATCAATTACCGCATGCGCGATGCTGTATTTAGTCGTCAGCGCTATTGGGGCGAACCCTTCCCGGTATATTACAAAGGCGAGATGCCTCAATTAATTGAGGACAACGAATTGCCTGTGGTGTTGCCGGAAGTAGATAAATATTTGCCAACCGAAAGCGGCGAACCGCCATTGGCGCGCGCGACTGCGTGGAAGCATGGGGACGACCGCTATGAATACAACACCATGCCAGGTTGGGCAGGAAGTTCATGGTATTTCTTGCGTTACATGGATGCGAACAATGCAGAAGCTTTTGCTAGTCGCGAAAAGGTGGATTATTGGGGACAAGTAGATCTCTATATGGGCGGCGCAGAGCATGCTACCGGTCACTTGCTGTATTCTCGTTTTTGGACCAAGGTACTCGCCGATCATGGCTACATTCCGTTTGATGAACCATTCAAAAAAATGATCAACCAAGG
>JBMOFW010000274.1:0-2818 GCA_049318685.1 Flavobacteriales bacterium | reverse complement strand
ATCGTGTTTGAAGAGATGTGTTATCGCATGATGTACAATAGCATTTACGATAACATCAATATGAATACTTTCAATTTTATCAACGCCACATTTGATGATTGTTTTGCACGATTTCCGACGGAATCAGAGTATGAGGCGATTTATCCTGCAATCGAGTACAACGGGGCAGGGACAGTGTTTTTTCAGATTGTCAATAACAAAGATGAATACCTCAATGCATTAATCAATTCTTCTGAATTTGATGAAGGTTTAGTGAGATGGTGCTATAAAGCTTTACTAGCAAGAGACGCCTCAAGTTATGAGGTGTACACCTTGGCGCCGGTATTCGCGAATGGCTCCAATTTTTCGGCAGTTCAACGTAATATTCTAATCAGCGATGAGTACGCAGGAATCTAATTTGACCAAGTTGGCGGTACTAGCTACCGCTGCTGCCGCGGCTTTGCAGTCGTGCAAGAAGGAAACAAATGTCATGTACGAATTGAATGAAGTGGCATTGTACAATGACTCTTCGGAAAAAACACGCATGAAGACGAATGAACAATTTGTATCCATTTTGTTTACCAATCTTTTTCAAAGTGGAATTTCCAGCGATATTGTTTTTGAACTCAATGAATGTTTCTTGAGCATTGGAGACCAAGAATTGGCGCGCGAAGTGCTGATCTCTAATTTTTTCAATCAGTCCGGTGTACAATTGCCAACGGTCGACGAAATGAATGCAGATTTGGATGGATTTATTGAAAATACCTACCGCCGATTTTTTGTGAGAAACCCGTCGGAAGGAGAAAAGACGTGGGTGAAAAATTTCATTCAAACCAACCCCTACATGACTCCCGAGTTGGTGTATTTCAGTTTTGCATTGAGCAACGAATATTCATTTTACTAAACAACAATCGACCATGATCAGAAGAGATTTCATAAAAAAATCGGCGTTGACAACTGCTGGAGCATTGGCCTCACCGTATATCCTTCCCAGCGGTCGGTTGTTTGCTAAATCGGGCAATCGCACAGCCGAGCATGTGGTGTTGGTGATGTTTGCCGGCGGTGTGCGTCACCAAGAATCAGTGGGTATGCGCTATTTGGATGATAGCCAAGTAGGCGAACCCTATCCAGGAAACATCATGTACAACATGCTTACGGGCGAGGCGCCAACAATGAAAATTGTTTATGGTACTGGAGAGGGCGGAATCAACCCAATTCCCGCTATTCTCAACAACTCGTTGCAGAGTCAAGGTACTTTGTTTTCCGAAATGAAAGCATTTTCCACCGGCCACTTTGGTGGATTGAATTCAATCATTCAAGGAGCGGATTTCGCCGGACAAGGCTTGAAGCAACGCCCTTTGAATCCGACAATTTTTGAATACTTGCGCAGACATGGTGGATACAAAGCCACCGATATGTGGTTTATGGGCAATGGCATTGGAGGATCACTTCCGCTGTTGAATTACAGCGCTCATCCAGATTATGGCATTCAATACGGCGGCAACTTCTTTGCTCCGCTCATTACGTTCGGGGAACAAGGATTCGATTATTTGGGCAACGCAAAAGTGTATCACCC
This sequence comes from Flavobacteriales bacterium, assembly GCA_049318685.1. Classification (GTDB taxonomy): domain Bacteria; phylum Bacteroidota; class Bacteroidia; order Flavobacteriales_D; family Sanyastnellaceae; genus JAIXWP01. The sequence goes on along the minus strand of JBMOFW010000274.1, from coordinate 1,263 downwards.
AGAAAACGAACTTGCTCCGATGTACCAACTCAAAGCTTTTTTGGATAATAATTTTGCGAATAATGGTATGTTGTTGAATCAAATCGGCAATACCCCAGAAGAAAAGCAAAGTATCAAAGAATTTATGGAGTTGATGTATGATAAAGTGCAAAATGGCACGCTTACATTGCCTCCGGTAACGGATAATGCAGATACCGCTACAGTCGGATTTACATGTGAATTGCTCGAATGGTTTAAACCCGCTTTTACGGTGGTCAATCTAAGCGCGGTTGATACTTGTCACAGTGATTTTACAGGATACGTAAAAGCCATGCACCGTGCTGATCACGCTGTAGGTTTTTTATGGGATCATATTCAAAGTATCCCTGAAATGGCTGGGAACACTACATTGATTTGTATTCCAGAATGTGGTAGAAATGACGAGCCCAATGCCATTCTCGACGACAACAACTGGTTGGCATATGATCACAGTGATTTCAATTCGACACGCATTTGGTCGTTGATGGTGGGCCCGAATGTTCCGGCAAATATGGTGATTGGAAGCGAAGGCAACCAGATAGGTCAAATCAGTGATGTGATGATGACCGTTGCCGATATTCTCGGCGTCATGCCCGATGTTCAGAATACCGGAGCAGTGGCATTTGGTACCCAATCACTTTTTGATATTATCAATCAAAATCCGGGATAAACGATGAAGTATTTTGCATTTTTTATGCTAGCGTTGGCGCTAATGGTATTTGGGGTGTCTTGTAAAAAGGACGATCCCAAAAATCCCTATGCGGATTTGATTCATTCAGTAGAAAATGATAATCCAACACCGGATAATCTGCCCGAAGGGTCTTTTGCATGGCTGCATGCAAAAGTATTTAAACCCAATTGCGCCAATAGCGGATGTCATGATGGAACCTTTGAACCGGAGTTCAGAACCATTGCAAGTTCGTATAATTCTTTGGTCAATCACCCGGTCATTGCCAATAACCCGCAGAATTCGTTTGCATATCGTGTAGTTCCCGGAAATGCTGCAGCATCGTGGGTCCATGAACGCATGACGGTAGATGTAGAAAATACTTCGGGCATTATGCCTGCAGTGGTAGATGTGACTTCTGATTGGCCGACAATGGGCAATTTTTACATTCAAAAAGTAACCGATTGGATCAATGATGGCGCAAAAGATATGTATGGCAATGCCGCTCCCACTCCCGGTGGAAATGCGCCGCCAATCGTATATGGTATGGTTGTATTTCCGCAAGGCAATACCACCAT
>JBMOFW010000273.1:0-2832 GCA_049318685.1 Flavobacteriales bacterium | reverse complement strand
ATGCTTCTACATTGGATAAAGATGGTGTTTGGGGAAAACCACGACTACTCGATATGCCTTTGAATAGTATTCGTGATGATTTCTATTTGATTGAATCCATGGATACCAATGGGAAATACTTTTTCACTACCAACAGAGATGGCAATGACAATATCTACAGTGCTTTTATTCCAAAAACTCTTGTAGGCGGATGGGAAGTAACTTTGGTCAATGCTGTGACCCAAGAAGTGATGAGAGGTGATACGGTAAGAACACAGTACGAAGTCAGTTCTATTCCTTCTGAAAACTTAGTCGCGGATGATGCGGGCGCTATTAAAGTAAACGCAAAAGGAGGGACCCTGAATGTCTTAGCCAACGGATACAAACAGTCACAAGCTACCTATTCTTATCCGAAACATGGTTATTTCAAAACGTTTAGTCAGAAATTGGAAATGGTTCCTGTTTCAGAATTTGATGTGAATGGTATCGTGCGTGATGAAACTTCCAACGATCCATTGGATAATGTCATGGTGAAAATTATTGGCGTGAATGGAACGGATTCAATGACGACAAATCAAACTGGTTCTTTTAACCATGGTATAGATTTGACCAAATTCGAAAAAGGTTCTATGGTGGATATTCTGCTCGAACGATCGGGTTATCGACCAAAGACCATCACAGGGGTGAAATTGGAGAGTAATGGTACTCAACTCGATTTGTCCGCTGTAGCTGATTTGCGATTGAAAAAAATTAAAGTAGGTGATGACCTTGGCGCCATTTTGGCCATTAAGCCGATTTATTTTGAAACAGGAAAGTGGGATATTACGCCTCAAGGAGCAATTGAATTGGATAAAATTGCCGATATTCTCTTGGATAATCCTTCTTTTGTCATCGAGTGTGGTTCGCACACCGACTGCCGTTCATCGCGCAAGTCGAATCAAGATTTATCCACTAAACGTGCGAATTCCACTGTACAGTATTTGATTAATAAAGGAGTAAGTGCAGGACAGTTACGATACAAGGGATATGGAGAAGATCAACCCGTTAATAATTGCCGTTGTGAAGGAAGCGTAAAAACAACATGCAGTGAAGAAGAATTGGCACTAAATCGACGCACCGAATTTAAAGTGATCTCAGGCGTAAAAAATGCGGGTTCTAATGCGCCGATAGCACAGTCTGATTCATCCTATACTGGAACGACTCCTCCAATTAGCGAAGTCAACATTCCAAAATCGGAATCTGAGGGCATTTCAAAAGAAGTACAGGCCTTGATTAAAAACAATGAACCACTAATGCAAGATGTGTTTATCATCGGATCAAAAGCGCGTTATTCTTCTTTTGAGTCGTTCGAAAACACAGGAGCAATGCCAGCAGGAGCGGTCTACATGGTGCAAGTAGGTGCTTTCATTGAAGATGTAGATACTGATATTTTTACGGGCCTCGAGCCGATATATGTCGAAAAAACGCAAACCGGATTTACACGCTACTGTGTGGGGATGTTTACCTCTTATAATAAAGCAGAGGCAGCAATGCAAATGCTACAAAAACGGGGCTTTACCGATGCCTTCATTGTGGGTTATTGGAATGGGGTGCGTGTTCCGGTACAGGAACTCCACAATAGAAAATAGTTGAAGTTTTACTTTAATAAACAAAAGGACGAAAAATGATAGATCATCTATGGCTGTTCGTCCTTTTGGCATTATTGTCCGAAATTTTAGGTACGGTTGGAGGCTTCGGTTCTTCTTTGCTGTTTGTCCCTATGGCGAGCATGTTTTTAGATGTCCATTCCGTTTTGGGTATCACGGCTCTTTTTCATGTCACTAGTAATTTGAGCAAAATAGCCTTGTTTCGAAATGGATTTGATAAACGTTTGCTGCTTTATTTGGGAATTCCTTCGGTCATTTTAGTGATAATTGGTGCGGAATTATCGAATCATATCGAAACTGAAGTATTGGAAAAAGCGCTTGGATTTTTCTTGATTATCTTGAGTTTATTTTTTCTAATAAAAAAAGATTGGCGCATTCAGCCTTCACACACTACGCAAATAATTGGAGGAGGACTTTCTGGATTCTTGGCCGGTTTGCTAGGCACGGGAGGGGCAATCCGAGGAATTGTACTTTCAGCTTATGGATTGAAAATGGAAGTATTTATTGCTACTTCAGCGATAATAGATTTAGGTGTAGATATCAGTAGAAGCATTATTTATTCTGCAAACGGTTACGTGCATAAACACGATTTGTACTTATTACCGATTCTTTTTGTGGTCAGTTTATTAGGAACATGGATTGGAAAAAAAATGTTAGGCCATATTTCAGAAAGTGTATTTAGAAAAATAGTCCTCTATTTAATTTTAGCCGTTGGTATTTTTTCATTGTTCCAAGCCTTTTAATTGACCCGCAAAGAAGCCATACATATCATTTCCGAATCATTTGATGGGAATCCGGCAATTGTTTTTTCTGTAGGCAAGGGTCTGGGGTATCGTTTTCGAAAATGGCATCTCGCAGCATTCGTCTATGATTTCTGCAATAGAAGAGAAGGGGCGCATGTTTCATCCAATGGCAAAGGCATCATCTGCTACTATCACAGCGAAAAGAAAATACCCTTGTGGATCAATCTCTGGGATGAGCTTTGTGTTGGACTATTAGCCATCGGACCATGGCGACTGCTGAGGGTATTGAAACGGAGTAGAAAAGTCAAGGCAGCACAAGCACCATTTGGTCCACACTTGCATTGTTGGTATTTCGGTGTGCTGGATGGATATCGAGATTTTAGTGCATCCGCAGAATTGAAAAATAGATTGTACGTTGATTCTCAGCGATTCAACGTGCCCGTCCTGGCCGAAACAACCATACT
>JBMOFW010000272.1:0-2832 GCA_049318685.1 Flavobacteriales bacterium | reverse complement strand
TATATACGAGACAGGAAATGAATACCGGCTCTATTGGAAGAAGCATGAATAGAAAAAGATCAGTATCACGAAAGACATATCATATAAAAGCCGCTAACAACAACCACAAGGAATTGCGGGCTCAATTATTAATAAAGCTTTGAGTCCAGCATTTGCGGATTCAGCGAATGTATTCAGCTATTTTAACAGTTCAGCATATTAGAGAAGGTAATCATGAACAAACTTGAAGCACGTTTTGTTAATGATAAAATGTCAAGAAAAAATGAAAGCCATTCTAATTCTCTTTTTCGGATTGTCATTAACGAGCTATACCGCAAATGAATCCACTTACGATTTTGGAAGTGGTCAAAATCAAGTCAATAATTGGGTAATGATTTCTGATAACGTCATGGGCGGTGTCTCAAAATCTAATCTCGAATACACAGAAAAAGCAATGATTTTGACAGGTGACATTTCTTTCAAAAACTATGGCGGATTTGCCTCAGTGAAAACAACTTTTGGAAAATATGATATATCCCAATTCAAAGGAGTTAAGATAAAATTCAAATCCACAAATCAGAAGTTCGCCTTCACACTTGAGGACAAAAATAACTGGACCCTACCAAACTACAAAGGAGATTTTTATTCAACTAGTTCCAATACTTGGGAAGAGAAGACTATTTATTTCAAGGACTTTAAACAATACCAGATCGGAGAGGCTACTGGCAAGAAATTAGAAGATTCAGTTCTGAAAAACATTGTTAGAATGGGCATAATTACAAATGAGAAGAAGGAGGGGCCTTTCTCTATTGAGATTGATTATATTGAATTTGTGAAATAGAAAAGTGAAGGGGTAAGTCATTTCACAGTAATTTAATTCAACCATAATGACACGATAAAAAAGCCGTGAATCTGTTCCCCCCAAAAGCGTTGTACCTTGCGCTCCATGCCGGGGCCGATTCAAGTGTCAGTGTTGATGACTGTATTCAACACGAAAATAGCTTATGTCAAAAGAGCAATCGATTCTTTGATGTCACAAGACTTTCAAGCTTTTGAACTCATCATTATCGATGATGGCAGCTTGGGAGTAAATTGCGAGGCTTTGATGCACTATGTGGAGAAGTATGAGGATAAGGTGACGTATATTCGCCATAGCAACAGAGGGCAAGGTGAATCGATTAACCGCTGGGTATCGAGTAGCTCTGGAAAATTCATATCGATATTGGATAGCGACGATGAGTACAAGCCCAATCATTTGAGTTCTTGTCTTCGTGAAATTGTGCATTACGATTTGATTTGTTCCAACACAGAAACGGTAGTAGACAGTATCGATGACTATTACGTTCCCGATAAAAACGACACCACAAAACTGATCCATTTGGACGAGACTGTATTGTTCGGCACGCTATTCGGCAGAAGAGAGGTATTCGAACAAATCAACTTTCGTTCTGGATTCGCTGCTGATGCGGCTTTTTATGAGCAGGCGAGATCACAATTTCGAGTGCACAAAGTGAACCTACGTACCTACGTTTACCACAGAAACATTCCCGGAAGTATTTGCGCGAACATGAAAAAGGCAAATTTGATGAATTCATAAAAATGGCCTTCGACATTAAACGTTTTCCGCCCAACAAGGAGATTGTACTCGCATGTCATATCACTGGAGTGCACGATGTGAATAGGAGGATGACTTTAGAAAATGATTGCTACGACCTTGTTCGCGAGTGGGCTGAATCGGTGGCTGCCGCCCAATTGCAGGGAGTCATCTTTCATAATAATTTCACAAAAGAAACATGCGAGCGATTCGAAAATGACTTCATCTCTTTTGTGGAAGTGACATACGAACCGCGATTCAATCCAAATGTTTTTCGGTATTTCGTTTACAACGACTTCTTGCGTCGCTATGTCGATCACTTCAAAGGCATATTCATTACAGATGTCAATGATGTTGTTCTTATTCAAAATCCGTTCATCCATCCATATTTCCTAGAACATCCATCGTCACTTTTTTGCGGCGATGAACCGAAGAAACTCAATGACGAATGGATGCAAGCGCACTCTACTCATCTGCGCAACAACATCGCAGATTATGCCGAGTATGAGGAAAAATTCAAAGACGAAACGCTGTTAAACTGCGGCATCATAGGCGGTTCGGTGTCAATGATGATTGATTTCATTCAGCAGTTGTGCTCTATTCATGAGCGGGGCAACCAGAATAACCTCACTGCTTTTACGGGCGACATGGGCGCATTCAACTATTTGGTAAGAACACAATTCAACGATAAGATTCAACATGGAGCGCCGGTGAACACTGTCTTTAAGTACTACGAAAACGATCGCACAGACTGTTGGTTCAGGCATAAATAAGGATCACTCCTTAAAAAAGATAAGCTTATTTAAGATAGGGTGCTAATGGATCTATTCCTCCCCAAAGACCAATGGATTTGAAGGGTTGAAAACGGGCGAACATCTCCTCCTTGTACCAATCCAACTGCTTGGTTTTCCGTATTGCTTCCTGATGCTCTGGGCTGGAGTGGGCGAACTTTTTCAAGCACTCTAGATTCTCCCATATACTGATAGTGGCCATTTGCACGAGTGGAGCTTCTCCAATTCCCTTTGTATAGATGAGTCCCTCGCAACCGCGCTTTATGGGCATTTGCGAAATAGGAACATAGCGCCAAAACCATTCTTCCAGCGTTTTAAAATTTATAAATGCAAAAAAATGGATAGCCACGGCATTAGTTCCTGTGCTGCTAATAACAGCGGTATATTCATTCTTAAATTGGAGTATTGGTATTTTTCAACCACTTGAAAACAATGCTATTTCTTTCAAAAACATCAATAATATTTTCT
>JBMOFW010000271.1:0-2833 GCA_049318685.1 Flavobacteriales bacterium | reverse complement strand
AAATTGTCGCTCACGTCGAGATCTTTGTTGTCATTTCCGGCAGCGTGGATCAACAATACGCCTTTGCTTTCTGCATATTTTACGGCTTCATCCACGACAGATTTGTAAGGTGAATAGGCTTTACCAAAACTCATGTTGATGATTTTAGCGCCATTGTCAACAGCATAGCGAATGGCATTGGCAACATCTTTGTCGCGCTCATCGCCTGCAGGCACGCAGCGGATAATCATCAATTGAGCTGTTTTACAAATACCATCCATTCCGATTCCATTGTATGCAGCGCCGATGATGCCACCTACGTGTGTGCCGTGGTCAGACTCTGGACCATCAATGTGGTTGTTGCCGTAGTAACGCTCGTTCGGGTCTGAATAGTTGTCACCAACTACTGAGCGTGGGTCGAACTCTAGATTGTATGAATATTTCAATGTTTCCTCAACGTGCTTTTTCCAATCCGGAATTTGTTCGTCCATTTTCAATTCTTTCATTTGAACCATCAAAGCTTTAAAACCTTTGTTTGTTTCATCTGTAACATTGAGCGCTTTCAATTCTTCCAAGGTGTAATCTTTTTTACCCAAAAGATTGGCCATGGTATTGTCTGCGAGACTGTAAATCTGATTGAAACTATCAAATTGTTGCTTCTCTTCTTTCGCCTTGGCTACTCGCTCTTCAAATTGCTTTTTAAAATCAAGGTATTTGTCGTATTCAGCTTTGTCGGCAGGGCCAATTTCAGAAGCGAGTCGGGCACTGTATTTATCCTTTAAATCTTTGTAAACACGTGTAAATTCAAGATTGTCTTGTGCAACGTCGCCGCTTGCACCACCGATAAATGACCAACCATGCATATCGTCGATATAGCCGTTTTTGTCATCATCAATTCCGTTACCTGGAATTTCATCGGTGTTGGTCCAGAGATTCATTTTCAAATCTTCGTGAAAAGATTCTGTACCGCTGTCGATCACAGCCACTACAATGGGGGCTTGTGTTTTTCCGGCGACGAGCTCAGTGTAGGCTTTCTCAGAAGAAACACCGGCTTTTTTGTTTGTTTTGTAATCGGCATGTTGCCATTGTTGATCAATGGTCGCTTGGGTATTCTGAGCGAAAGTAAATACGCTCAATCCCAAGAACAGCGATAAGAGAGATGCTTTGATAAAACGTTTGTTCATAGTTGGATTTGTCTTTATCCTGCAAGAAACAACGAAACCTTGATTTTTTGATCTTTTTTTGGATGAATGGCAGATTCTCGAGATGAATGATTCGGAGTAGGTGGATTTGTTTAAGGAGTTAAAAACACCTTTTTATTGGAATATAATCCAAAAAAAAGACAATATATTTGGAATACAATCCAGAAAAAAGGCAATAATTTTGGAATTTAGCGTAGTGTTTGTATCTTTGTACTATGATTAACAGGGTGTTATCGGATATTGTGCGAAATCGTCTCGGGTCGGGGAAGGCTATCGTGATTTTAGGACCACGACAGGTGGGAAAAACCACCCTGATTCGCCATGTGTTGAAATCAAGAATGGACGATACACTTTGGCTGAATGCCGACGAAGAAGATGTTCGATTGATGTTGTCAGAAGCTTCAACAGCACGCTTGCGCGCGCTTATAGGAAACAAGAAGATCGTTGTTATCGACGAAGCTCAACGTGTTCATGATGTGGGCATAAAACTTAAACTCATTACAGATGGAATCCCGGAAGTGCAATTGATGGTGTCAGGTAGTTCTGCTTTGGAGATTGCCAATAGGATCAATGAGCCGTTGACGGGGAGAAAATGGGAATACAATCTATACCCCATTTCTTTTGAGGAAATGGCGCTTCATCACGGTTTGCTTGATGAAACGCGCCTCATCCCACACCGCTTAGTCTTTGGTTATTATCCTGATGTGATCAACTATGCAGGCGATGAGCGCGAGGTGTTAACACAATTGGTGGACAGTTTCTTGTATAAGGATATTTTGTCGCATGAAGCTTTTAGGAAAACAGATAAACTAGTCAACTTGCTCAAAGCATTGGCTTTTCAAGTGGGGTCTCAAGTTTCTTATAATGAGTTGTCCAAATTGGTAGGACTCGAATCTAGAACTGTAGAAAAATATATCGAGCTTCTTGAACAGTCTTTCGTCATATTTCGAGTAAGCGGATTTAGCCGGAATTTGAGAACTGAATTGAAGAAAGGGAAGAAGATATATTTTTACGATAACGGTATCCGAAATGCATTGATAGGAAATTTGAATCACCTTGAAAGCAGAAGCGATGTGGGGGCATTGTGGGAAAATTTCGTTTTCTCAGAACGAAAGAAATATTTGCAATATCATAGGATACACGCTCAAATGTACTTCTGGCGCACCACAGAACAACAGGAAGTTGATTATTTAGAAGAAATGGATGGGAAATTGAGTGCTTATGAAATCAAATGGCAAGAAAAAAAGTCACAAAAATTCTCGGTGACATTTATGAAGAATTACCCAGAAGCAACATGTAAATTCATTCATCCAGGCAATGTTCATGAATTTATTTCTTAGAAAATACTAAAAAAAAACCCCCGACGATTCAGGGGTTTATTTTAACTAACAACTAAACATCCTGTTCCATAGTTTCCCATAGCTCAGGAGCGAAATATGAACTCGCCTAACAAAAATGCGTGTAGAGTGTAACAAAAGTATCACGATGTCCTATTTTTGAAGGGTGAAGAATATTGTAATCATCGAGGACGAGTCAAATATTGCCGAACTCCTCAGCCTCCATCTTGCTGACATCGGGTGCCGCGCCATCCATTTTGAGAATGGTGAAACGGGCCTGGATTATGTATTGAAGCACGAACCAGACGTGTTGGT
>JBMOFW010000270.1:0-2833 GCA_049318685.1 Flavobacteriales bacterium | reverse complement strand
CCTTTAATCCAAAATTTGCGACCGTTTATGCATTCGTGTGGGAATAAGTGAGACAAAATTCGAAATTGGTAGTAATAAACCTACGGTCTTACTTAAACCTGTTGCTATGTCTAACAAAGCTTCCGACCAATTGCACAAGCTCATTAAGAGTCTGAGCAAACCAGAGAAAAGATATTTCAAGGTCTTTTCTTCACGCCATATCATTGGCGATGAAAATAATTATCAAACGCTTTTCGATGCCATTGATAAGCAGGAGGAGTATGATGAAGAGAAGCTGATGAAAAAATTCAAGGACAAATCCTTTGTGTCGCGATTTTCAATTGCGAAGAATCGATTATACAATGCGATTTTGAAAAGCTTGGATTCCTTTCATTCCAATAGTTCGATTGAAGCACAGATTCACCGCCAGGTGCATGCGGCGGAGATTTTATACAATAAATCATTGTATGATCAAAGCATGAAGGTATTGACTAGTGCGAAGAAATCGGCGGAGAAACACGAGATGTATACTGTCCTTGCAGAGATTTCACGGTGGGAAAAACGCATTATAGAGAAAAATAGCTATGATGATGTTCAGTCTATCGAGGAGTTGGATCAGATCATGAAAAATGATTTAGAGTTGTTTGAAAAATTGCGCATTCATAGTGAATTGTGGAACATTAAATCCAAAGTGTTTTCACAACTTTATCGTCAAGGCAAAGTGCGCAGTGAGGCCGAGACCAAGGAGTATCGACAGCTCCTAGAAGATGCACGCAAGCGTTTCGAAGGAAAGGAAATTGGCGTTGAAAATGAATATATGATGCGCCATATTAGCAGTGCGTATCATTTCGCTTTGGGTGAGTACGACAAGTGCTATCCTTATTTGGAAGAAAACATCAAAGCGATTAATGACTATCCGCATTTATTTGAAGAAGAACCTGGAATTTTCCTCAGTGTTCTTTCGAATACCATTTATGTAGGCATGCGATTGGGCAAATGGAAAGATGCGTTTGCCTATCTCGAACAGTTGCGCGCTTACCCGGCTACACTGCAAGATCGATTGAATGAAGATTTGGAAATTCGATTATTCGCTTTGGGTAAAAGCACCGAATTGACACTTTACGCGCAAAGCGGGGAGTTTGAAAAAGGATTGGAAATTATTCCGGAGATCCGACTTGGATTGGGCGCATTCAATGATCATTTGAGTAATGTTCGCAAGGCCCATTTCTATTTCAATATTGCGGTGATCTATTTTGGATTGGAACAATATCATGAAGCGCTTAAATGGGTCAATAAGCTGCTGAATAATGTTGATATTGATAAAACCAAAGACATACATTGCATCGCACAAATTTTAAATCTGGTGATTCATTTGGAATTAGGCAACAAAGAATTACTTCCTTACACGATGCGCTCTACTCAGCGTTTTTTACAAACCCGAAATAAAGTGTTTGCGTTTGAGACAATCATGTTGGATTTTGTCAATGAAATGCTTAAAAAGCGTACTTCAAAAACCAATGATTCCCTCTATGCTGATTTAGAAAAACAGCTAGAAGCTTTAAAAGGCAATCCATTTGAGCAGTTTGTATTTGAATATTTTGATTTTCTTTCTTGGGCGCGAAGCAAAGTTTCAGGAAAGAAATTTAGAGAGCAGTTGGCTGCTTAAAATAATCGACCGACCTTTGCGGTATGAGTGATGAACGTACAGAACTGGAAAAGTTGGGTGAGTTTGGTTTAATCAAACACCTGACTCAGTATTTCAATTTGACACACAAAAGTACCGTTAAGGGTATTGGCGATGACGCTGCCATTCTTGAGGTTCCTGAAGGACAGCAAATAGTTGTCACCACTGATATGTTGGTGGAAGGGGTGCATTTTGATTTGATGTACACGCCTTTGAAGCATTTGGGATATAAAGCGGTATGTGTCAACCTCAGCGACGTCTGCGCCATGAATGCCATACCTGCTCAGGTTACTGTGAGCATTGCTATAAGCAATCGTTTTTCTTTGGAAGCAGTTGAAGAATTCTACGCGGGTATTCAGAAGGCTTGTGAGTGGTACGGTGTTGACTTAGTGGGGGGTGATACCACATCATCGCGCAGTGGATTGATTATTTCAGTTACGGCGATTGGTTATGCTGATCCGTTGAAAATCACTACCCGATCGGGTGCTCGGTTAAATGATTTGATTGTTGTTTCTGGTGATTTGGGTGGTGCCTATATGGGCTTGCAAGTATTGGAGCGCGAGAAAGAAGTGTTTCGCTCAGCACCCGGAGCTCAGCCTGATTTGACTGGCTATGACTATATTCTCGAACGCCAACTCAAACCGGAGGCACGCAAAGACATTGTGGAATTGCTGGAAAAATTGGAAGTGAAACCCACTTCGATGATTGATATATCGGATGGATTAGCCAGCGAATTGATGCATTTGGCGGATCAAAGTTTTGTGGGATGCGATATCTATGAAGAAAAAATTCCCATCGCTCCAGAGACGTTGAATACGTCAAAGGAGTTTCATATCGATCACACCATGGCGGCTTTGAATGGCGGTGAAGACTATGAATTGCTTTTCACCATCAAGCAATCTGATTTTGAAAAGATAAAGGGTAATCCTTCATTTAGTGTGATTGGCCATGTGACAGACGAATCTACCGGCTGCCGAATGATCACTCGGTCGGGCGATGCCATTGAATTGAAAGCGCAAGGTTGGGATGCACTGAAGAATGGCGATTTCAACGGCTAAGTCGAATATCTTTTACATTGAGTTGCAGCGAGCGTTGCCCTTGCCAAATATTTTCTTCAATAGTAAATAAGAGATCTACGGCGAATTGTTGATTCAACGTTGGCGCCCAATG
>JBMOFW010000269.1:0-2891 GCA_049318685.1 Flavobacteriales bacterium | reverse complement strand
CAAACGAAGGATGGAATCAAGACAATGTCGGTGGCGGAAGCAGCGATTCTTTCATCTGCAAGTTTCGCATGAGTGGAAATACCATTTTACAAACAAGAGGAACATTGTATGGTGGGGCTGGCGAAGACTATATTACCAGTGTTGCACTTGCCCCAAACGGAAATTTATTTGTAGGTGGTTGGTCTATCATCGCTACCATTCAAGATGAAAACGATTGGTGCACCCCACCAGCAGACAATACCTTCCCTATGTGCAACCTCAATGGATTGAATTATATGGAAACCAATATCAGCACCACCAATGGTAGAGCTTTTGTTGGAGCGTTTTTACCCAATGGACAAATGCGTTGGAGTACACAATATGGCGAAGGATATGGCTCGTACATTACAGGTGTTACTGCCAATGCTGATAAGGCATGGGTTGTTGGAAGAAGCGCGGCACATTGGACGCCAGAGGAATATGATGAAAATTCCTTGGCAGATTATTATAGAGACTTCGACCCAGGAAATGGCGTTTTCCCCGAAGCCGCAATTGCCCGTTTCGACATTCAAACCATTGTTGGAATAAATGAAAGTTCACAAGAACCTCCTATAATTTTTAACTTGTTTCCCAACCCCACCAACCAAGACATAACGCTTCAATTGGGCAAAGATTTGGTTAATCAACAGGTCGAAATTAGAGTTTATGATATGCTTGGACAGTTGGTTCTGAACACCAAGTCAGCCAATACTGAATTCATTCCATTGACGATCGAAGCGCTTGCAGCAGGCACATACACATTGACTTTGATTTGCGCTGAAAGCAATCTATTGCTCCATCAAGCTTTTGTAAAACAATAATCCTGTTGAGTACCAGCAAGCAAATTGCTTGCTGGTACTCTTTTACATTTCATAGACATGAAAAAAATTATCTCAAGCATATTTCTAATCACGCACACGTTGTTTTCTGTTGCGCAGTGGGATTTGGTGGAAGGGCCTTTGCCTTATGCTACACAATTCGCGGGGTTAGATTTCATAAACGATAGCACTGGATTCGTATCAAAGACAATTATCAATTGGACAAACTACCAAACAGAAATCCTAATGACATTGGATTATGGTGAGACTTGGAATACGGTTTACACTCATACGGATTCAGAGGATATGTGGGCCGATAGAATAACGAATATATTTTTCATAGACCCAATTCATGGATGGGCATGTGGTGAGTTTCAGCCCTACGTATTAAAAACAGATGATGGTGGCCTCACTTGGATACCTCATGACATAGAAGGTTTCGTACAAAATCACTACTTTGAAAAAATCGAGTTTGCAGATGAAAATTATGGTATAGCATATGGCGGCACACATGCCATCGAATCCACCGATGGAGGTTTGACTTGGGCATATAGAGATAGCCTAAATGGTTATGATATTGACTTTTTGAGCAGCTGTGATTTCATATCTGTAAATGGAGGGAACATTAAAAGGGTCAATGATTGTGTTTTGGCTCCATACCAACCATTTCCCACTTCAAATGAAGACCCCGAAAGAAATGGCAAGTGTATTCACATGATTGACGAAAACAACTGGATTATGGGTACTCAAGGTCTAATTGGTTTCTCGGAGTTTGCATCCATTATTTATACCAGCGATGCGGGTTCCAATTTTCAAATATTCGATTTGCCATTCGGTGATAATGTCTCTCTATTCGAATTTTCTTCACCACTCGAGGGCTATGCTCTTGTACCAAATATTGACCCTGTTCCCTGCACTGTGATGAAAACTATCGATGGCGGCCAAAATTGGTATTGTATAGAAACTCCTCAAAGCGAGGAAGGTTGGTACTTGAACTTTCCATATTTTGATTGCCCATCACCTGAAGTCTGCTATGGCATCTATGGAACAAGTATTTATCGCACTCTGAATGGCGGTGGAGAAATGCACCCTTTACCTACAACTGTGGCTGAAATCTCTTCCAACGAAGTTGCAATAAGTCCAAATCCTGCCAAGGACATTGTTGTCGTTTCAAGCAAAATAATAATTCGTGAACTAGAAGTATTTAATTCATATGGCCAATTAATGCTTTCAGAAAAAATAAATTCAACTTCAGTAACCCTTGACCTTTCTACCTTTAGTCAAGGAATTTACATAGTAACTTTTAAGTCGGATGTTGGTATTTCTAATCAACGTATCGTGAAAGATTGAGAAAACGGCTTCTCATAACCGCACCTACCCGAAAGTGGCGGTTCTGTGCTAAAATGTAAAGTGCTGCATCATTTTGAAAATTGTGCTTACAAAAATATTTGTGCTTCCAAGTCGCCACCTTCGGGTAGCCGCCACCCGTTAGCGGTAATGATTGGTGACCGCTGAAAACAATAAAAATTACACCTTTGAAAAATGGACGATAACACAAACTGGACACCATCACCTGACGACAACAAACTCGACCTGACGGATAAAAATCTCATCAACGAGTATGAAGCCAAAGGAATAGCAGCCGCTGAACTTTTTGTGTTTGAGTTGGACAGCGAAACAGAAATTTCGACCCAGTTACTTTTAGAAATTCACAAAATTGCGTTCTCAGAGCTTTATGTCTGGGCAGGAACTTGGCGAACAACCACTGTGACGGTTGGACAACTAACACCTCCAGACCCATCGAAAGTATTGCAATTAATGTATCAGTTCATTGACAATTTAAACTTCAAAATCCGAAACGCAGAGACAGTTCAAGACCATATTGACTGCTTGAGTTTTGCTCACTATGAGTTTATCCGCATTCATCCATTCACTAATGGCAACGGCAGGACAGGTCGAATTCTAATGAACATAGTTGCTCTAAAATTTGGATACAAACCTCTTGAACTTTATTACAGAGAAGGTGACAGCAGGAAAACTTATATTAATGCAATG
>JBMOFW010000268.1:0-2894 GCA_049318685.1 Flavobacteriales bacterium | reverse complement strand
GAGGATCTCATGGATCCACCATTTTTTCACCCCAACCCACACGAAAGTCCGAAGCATCCGAAGTTGTTCATAAACGGCACTATAAGATTATGTCGAGTAGTTGGGTTACTCCTTAGTAGCCATCTTAAAACTCAAAACAACCACGACATCTTGTTGTCAAGGAATTGTGGTTACTGCGTGAAGCAAACGTCGATACCACAGTAAAGCGCTTGCGAATTGAAGCTGTGTGAGATAGTTCTCGCTCTTCTTCTCATACCGGATCAACAAGCCTCTGCATTTGGACAGCCAGGCCAGAGTCCGCTCAACCACATACCGTCGTGCCGGATGTTTCCTTTGGCCCTTTTGGTCAATTTTTTCTTCTCCAATACGACGAATATGATCTTTGTAACGATGCTTCTTGACAATCTCGCGGCTCTGTCTGTTGTCGTACGCTTTATCAAGACAGAGATGCTGCGGATTAGCAGTCGATGGTTCGGGGCGTTCGATGACAATCGAATCCAGGGTTCGTTCCAGCAACTTGTGATCGTTCACATTGGCTGGGGCAATCACAATTGATAATGGGCCACCTTCGCCATCTGTGAGCAGGCTTTTCTTCGTTCCATTTTTCCCACGATCGGTTGGGTTGGGGCCGATCAGATCACCACCCATACGCGATTTGCCCAACCAACCGTCAGCAGCTTGCCAATTCCATTGGACTTGTTCAAGTTCATCGCATTCGGCTAGCAAGAAACCCCAGATCTTTTCAAAGACTTCGAGTTTGACCCAATGCTGGAAGACTCGATGAATTTTGGAGTCGTCACCAAATTCTTTGGGTAAACGGTTCCACTGGCATCCAGTCCGGAAGCGATGGATGATCGCGTTGAGGATCGGTCGCCGGTCATCCCGAGGACGACCCGTAACAGCAGGTGGGTCATACTCTTGGAGCAAAATTTTGACGGCTTCCCACAAATCATCTGGAATTTCCCAGATTGTCGGGTATGCTTGGTCTTGCGCCATTGGGATTGTCCTCAGATTGAAAAATTGCTAGTTCTTCAATCAAAAGGATAAGACCAATGGCGCATCTCATTCAATCTCCGGCCGTCATTTCCCTAATTTCCTCTGATTGTTGCTATTTTGAGTTTCAAGATAGTTTCTTAGTAATTGTAAGGTGGATTAAAAATATGGTATACGCACGAAATGTTAAGTACATCGAACGACAAAAAGATATTCTTAGTGACTTTAGTTTGGCGCAAAAAATTCGACAGGAAATAATTGATGGGGATATATATGTAGCAAAAAATGTATTCGATAATGATTTAATCTTGAAAATGCGCGAGTACCTTACAAATGTAGGGTCCCACTCACTGCCAAATTATAATCCAATTGAACTCGGTTGTCCAAACTTTCATCGATTAAATATTTGGGATGAAAGAGCACATGTAAAAGGGTGCTTTCACCAGTTTGTATTTTTTCCTTGGAACCAGGATGTATTCAATTTGTTTGATTTAGCAAATGAAACATATCAGGTAAAAAATGTATTGAGTAATAATTCCAAGGACAAGTTTTTAGGACGTCACGGCAATGACGGCTGTGTCTCTCGCATTGCATTTCAATTTTATCCCGCTGGGTCTGGTGGTTTGAATAAGCACTCTGATCCTGTAGATCATCACCAGCTATGTGTGCCGACTCTGACAATGTCAAAAAAGAAGATAGATTTTATAAAAGGTGGTGCGTATGTGGAAACAAACAGTGGCCATAGAGTCTACACTGATGAAATATCAGAGCCAGGAGATATTGTGTACTTTAATGCTTTGATTCCACACGGTGTAGAAATTATAGACCCTGAGGTGAAATCCGATTGGCTAAGTTTTAAAGGCCGATGGATGCTTTTATTTGCAGTAAATAAATTGACAAATAATAATGAAATTGCTGATGCTGTTGATTTGGAGTCATACTAATGCGTAGCCTGTCTGCTCGATATTACAGCGTTTTAGATTTGAGTATTTAGGTAAACTTGTAGCCACTATGGCGCATCCATCCACGAATATCACCTTGAGTGACTCTGGCATAGGCACTTCGTAAAGCAATTTCTAGTTTTCGAATTGTGTTCGCTTTGACTCTACACAGTTCTGCTTTCACCTTAGAAATACATTCCTCTTTTGGATTTAAATCCGGGGAGTATGCAGGCAAAGGCTCAATTCGGGCACCCCTGGACTCATTACTAAGGCGTAAGCTGTTTACTCGATATTATTAAATAATAATTTTGTACTCGACGTTATGCTATAGTGCCGATTATGAACACATTCGACGGCAGAAAAATTGATCATAAAACCAGAGAGGCCATTCGGATTCGAGCTGTACAACGTATCCTTGATGGTGAAAGTCCAGAAATCATTGCCAAAACTTTGGGCTTTCATCGATCAGCAATTTACTTGTGGCTCAATCGCTATGAGGCTAATGGTTTCGAAGGACTCAAGTATCGAAAGATCCCCGGTAAGAAGCCAGCCTTAAGCGAAGCACAAATGCAGAAGATTTTTGATATCGTCACATCAAAGAATCCAATGCAGATGAAATTTTCTTTTGCATTATGGACTCGGCGAATGGTCAAGGATCTAATCTTGGATCTGTTTGGTATCAAACTCAGTGAGGTCTCCATCGGACGTATGTTGCGCCTAATGGGCCTCACTCCTCAGCGTCCTTTGCATCGTGCTTACCAGCAGAACCCAACGCAAGTTGCCCATTGGCTGGAAGAACAGTACCCAGAGATCCAACGAGAAGCCAATAAACACGGTGCAACCATCTATTTTGGGGATGAAGCTGGTGTTCGGTCTGATTACCATAGCGGAACAAGTTGGGCACCCAAGGGAAAAACTCCTGTAATTCGTACAACCGGTTCCCGTCATAGTTTGAACCTG
>JBMOFW010000267.1:0-2906 GCA_049318685.1 Flavobacteriales bacterium | reverse complement strand
CAGACTAGATGGAGAAGAAATGGTCACCATACCATCTGCGTTTTCGCTGGATGAAGACGTTTGATTCAATCCTTGTGCAGTGTTTTTACCTATACCAAAAATATCATAGCTATAGGTGGTATCGTCATAATAATCATGTTCCGACACGGCCACAGTAATGCCATATTTCACGCTGAGATAGGAATAAATAGATGCTTTTTCAGCAGACGTCAATGCGCGGCTATAGCAGATCACTTCGGATACATAGCCAGACAAACCTGTTGTCGAAAATCCACGACCGATAACGCCATTGGTCATTCCAGGTCCAGATGTGCTTGTTGAATTGGTAGCAGATAAAGTTGAGCCATTCTCAATTTCAGTCACCGTGCGGCTTGAAGTGCCATTAGTTTCACCCATGAGGATTACGGGCACTTCTGTTGCAGCATCATATCCTGAAACGGTTACATCTGCATTGCAACCGGCGGCGCCTTCGCTCATGCGGAGATTGGTATTCGAGCTATATCCAATATGCATCCCGCGTGGAGACAGGGATTGCACACCCACCACATAGCGAAGTGTTCCATTATCGACACGTTTGGCGACGGTAATAATTGTATAAGTACTTCCAAGACTCGAGTAATTAATATTAAAAAAGCGGGCACCGCCATTGAATTCAATAGCAGGATGGCCGTTCATGATATTTGTTTTGAATCGAGGTTGAGCACTAGCGCCTCCCGATTGAGTAGCATTGGTGCCATTACCTGATTGGTCATTCCAATAGGTTAGAAGATCTCCATCGGCTGTGCCACTTGTTCCGGCATCGGCCTTGAGCCAGATCTGAAGATCGGAGCTGACGCCGCCTGGAGACTGCGCTACCAATGTGGAGAAAATGAAAAAATAGGAGATTGAAAAAAGGAATTTGTACATCGCTGGGACTGTTAGGTTGCCCCTGATACGGTCACAGGACGCAAATAGTTGCGCTTAAGATGTGTTAAAAAGGGCATGAATTGATAACTTGCTGAGATTCGGCGAATTTGCCCATTTCGACGATGAGGATGGAAGAACGATAGGTTGGGAGATCGATTGATCGGGAGATCGATAGATCAGAAGATCCACTGATCTCTTGGTCTCTTGACCTTTTGGTCTACACCTTCACCCCGGGCTTACCGATAGCGGGAATCATGGCCTTGGTTTGAAGAGAAGCATACTTCGGCGGAACAGTGACACGCTTTTCATAAAGTGTTCCTTCCGCAAAAAAGCTGATGCGGTATTCGTTGGTGAGTTCCAATGAATCTTTGAGCAGAATTTCAAACGACTTGAATCCATTGGTTGGAAGGTTTTCGACCATAAAACGGATATTGTCGGTATGCTTTTCTTGTCCTTTAATCCGTCCAGAACCCTTTGCGTTTATTATGACAGAAGAAATCGGATGATTGCGTTCATTCACGATGCACACCGCATAAATACGTTTGCCCGTTTTGTCTTTTTCCGGAACGAAGGCGATAAACACGCCCTCCGCTTCCGGTATGATGATGTCTTTTTTCATAGAATGATTATATCCTCAATCCCCCAATCCCCTTTTCTCTCCCCACACCCGTAGCGAGCGCAGCGAGCGTCCGGTAGGCCCCTGCGGGGCCGTCCCGTAGTCTCGCCAAAGGCGAGACGTCCCGTAGCAAGGCCGCAGGCCGCGCGTCCTGTATTAGAGTTGCATTTCAAATTACGTCAACGATACAAACTCCTCGATACGCGCGTTGATTTCTTCGCGGGTCAATTCGAGCAAACGCTCCGGACCGAATTTCTCACAAGTAAATGACGCCATAGCAGAACCTACAATGACAGCACGCTTCATGTTTTCAAAGCTTATGTTGTGGCTTTGCGCGAGATATCCGATGAAACCACCGGCGAAGGTATCGCCCGCTCCTGTTGGATCAGCTACATCTTCGAGTGGAAGTGCGGGTGCGAAGAATACGTTGTGTGCGTCGAACAATAAAGCACCGTGTTCGCCTTTCTTGATGATGAGGTATTTCGGGCCCATGGTCAAGATTTTGCGCGCAGCTTTAACGAGCGAGTATTCTTTGGCCAATTGACGTGCTTCTTCATCATTGATGGTAAGGACATCGATTTTAGCAATCACCTTCATCAAATCATCCCATGCTGCGTCCATCCAATAGTTCATGGTGTCCAATACCACCAATTTCGGGCGGTTTGGGATTTGGTCGATCACCTGCATTTGAACCGCAGGAGCCAGGTTGCCGAGCATCAAGAAATCGATATTCTTGTATTCATCTGGAATGATTGGGTTGAAAGAAGCCAATACATTGAGGTCGGTGATTAAGGTGTCACGTGAGTTGAGGTCGTAGTGATATTTACCCGCCCAGAAGAATGATTTTTCTCCTTCTTTGATTTGGAGACCTTTGAGGTCGATACCGCGCTTATTCATTTCATCCAGCATATCTTGAGGGAAATCATCGCCCACTACAGACACCAAACCGGAGTTTTTCACGAAATGAGAAGCGGCCAAAGTAATATAGGTAGCGGCTCCGCCGATTACTTTATCTCTTTTGTCAAAAGGCGTTTCGATCGAATCAAAAGCCACGGTACCAACGGCAATAAGGTTCATTTTAATTTTTTTTTGCAAAGATATTGCATGATTGATGAATTCCTCGTAATATTGCACCCCTTTTCAACGGAAAGGAAGTGATTAAGACATACCTCAGACCATGAAATCGGTGCTTTATCTTGTCAATTGGCAAGAAGCTGAAGTGAAATGGTAATTTAAACAGAATGATGTTCTGCTTAAATTCCCTAGTAGCTCAGCCGGTTAGAGTCCCGCACTTGCGGGATTAATCATGGGCAAGGATTGAGTTTTATTGACATACCTCAGACCATGAAATCGGTGCTTTATCTTGTCAATTGGCAAGAAGCTG
>JBMOFW010000266.1:0-2935 GCA_049318685.1 Flavobacteriales bacterium | reverse complement strand
CTTTGGATACCGGGGAGTCGCGACTCCCCGGTGTCCAAAGTACCGGGGAGTCGTTACCTTTTTTACCTTGATCTTGACATAGGTCTACATAGGTCAATTTTAAAGCTATCAATCTGAAATTTTTACAGATTGTAGGTCACATAGTTTTCTAAAATCTGTGAAAATTTCAGATTGATAGCTCACAAATTAAGATCAGCACGAAATTTTTGTCATACAAACAGTAAAACGACTCCCCGGTACTTTGGACACCGGGGAGTCGCGACTCCCCGGTATCCAAAGTACCGGGGAGTTGCGACTCCCCGGTTTCCAAAGTACCGGGGAGTCGTTTTACTGTTTGTGTGAACCTTCAAGCCCATGCTACTGCCTTTAAAGCAACACTCATTCATAAAACTGTCTAAAGTTAATAATTACTATACAAATACATTTGATTTATGTTAGAACAAAGTTCCCAGCCCCAAAATTTTAGGGCGACTCCCCGGTTTCCAAAGCACCGGGGAGTCGTTTTTAAAGTCCAATAACTTTGTGAAAATTTGCTAAAATTCCAAACGGCCCTAGGGCATCTCTAATAGGACCAGAATGAACAGATTGAGGAAAAAAACCAGAGCAAAAAAATCTCGTGAGACTGTCCCTTTAAAAACTAGTATGATGAGGTTAATACCGATTTCTTTGGCATGCTCTACGGCGAGAAAAGAAAAGCCATAGCCTTCCTTATATCGATTGGGAATGTAATAGACACATTGAGCCCCTATGTTTTGTAAAAATGCGTAAACCACTGTAACTGCCGTGGTGCCATCTACATCGTAGTCGCCGTAGACCATGATTTTTTGATCAGACTCAAGGGCTTCCTGAAGGCGGTCAACTGCTCGATCCATATCTCGCATAAGGAAGGGGTCGTGCAATTGATTGAGGTGAGGTCGAAAAAAGGCTTTAGCCTCCTCAAAAACGGTAATGCCACGTTGAATCAATAAGGAACAGAGTACTGGCGACATGGTGGTGTCGCTCGCCAAATCGCTAACTTGCTGCTGTTCAGGTTGTATTTTGGCTATCCAGTTTTTTTCCATTAGAACGCGTAATTACTACAAAATTTCGGTCACAAAAGGGTTGTTAAAAAACATATATGGACTGAATATGCATTGAATATGCAACCAAGTGTAGGGGTGTAATGTCTTTACTTGTATATTCGAGGCGCCAAAATCTAATAACACAATGAAGATTCGCAACTACTTGTTGGTTTTCGTGACCGCTTTTGCCACAACTTTTTTCTTGGCTAGCTGTCTCAATGAAGAAAATAAAATTCCGGAGAATTGTTACGACGGAGTTTTGAATAATGGTGAGTTCCTAGTGGACTGTGGTGGACCAAACTGTGAAGAGTGTAATCACTGTATTAACGGGGTTTGGGATGCAGGTGAAACTTGTGTTGACTGCGGTGGAGAATGTGGAGCATGTGCTCAATGCAACAACTGTATTCAAGATGGGGACGAATCAGGAATTGACTGTGGCGGTTCAAACTGTGGTCCATGCGCTAACCTTTGCAACGACGGCATTCTAAATGGAAATGAAGATGAAGTGGATTGTGGTGGTGCCTGTGATGCATGTCCAACCTGTGTAGACCTTATGATGAATGGAGATGAAATTGGGATTGACTGCGGTGGATCCGATTGTCCTCCTTGCGCTACAGACGGTAATTGTACCAACGGATTGATGGATGGTGACGAATGGTGGAACGACTGCGGTGGTACCACCTGTGAACTTTGCGATACGATTCTTCAATGGAAAGTAGGTAGTGTGGTACACGTTGTTCCTGCGGATGCTATCACAATGTCATTTAATTCGGGAACAGGAGTTATTACTGTAGGTGGTACTAGTCTTTCTTTGGGACAAATTGCCTTCACGTTGACCCCCGCAACCGGAACTTGGGTACAAGGAACTAGCTTTGATGTCGGTCCAACAACCGCTCCAGGCAATGCATTTGGATATACCATTGGTGGATTGACGTATTCTTCTGCCACTACCAATGGAGACATGTCTGTGACCATCCAGCGTTATGTCCCAGCTCCTAATTTCTTCAGAATTACTTTCGGAGGAACTTTGGAAACTGACGATGGATCAGCTACAGTAAGTATTGCCAATGGCGTATTTATGGCGATGTTTCCATAAAAACGAATAGAATAACGCATTAAAGCCCTTTTGTAACAGCAAGAGGGCTTTTTTATTTAGTTTTGACCAAAATTACGAGTATGAGAAAAGTGATGGTGAGCATGATTTTGCTTTGTGGTATCACATTCGGCAGCAGAGCACAAGACAATCTGATAGGTATCAGAGGCGGATGGTATAGTGGAATTTCTGTACAACATTATTTAAGTGAAGGCGAAGCTGTGGAAGGACTATTTCAGATCGTCCGAGGTGGTATTAATCTTACTGGTCTCTACGAGTTGCATGAGCCGCTAAGTGTAGCTGACGGGTTTGGCTTTTATTATGGTGCAGGTGGACACTTTGGTATTTATCAGGAAGAGCAGCGTCTTTTTGGAGATCGTTATTCTGGCTCAGGCGGTGTTATTGGGATAGATGGGATAGCCGGAGTGGAGTATATCTTTGATCAAATACCCTTACAGTTGTCATTGGATTACAAACCGGCTCTGAATATTGGTGGAGGAGGATTGTGGTTATTTCACGATGCCGCTTTGGGCGTGAGGATCTATTTTTAAAACAATAGTTCAAAAAAAAAGCCGCCGTATCATTGATACAGCGGCTTTTTTTATTCTTTTAAGTCGAATTATTCTACAATATGCTTGCGAACAATTACGCCTTCTTTCGTGATCATTTTGATGTAGTAGATTCCTTTAGCAAGTGGTTCGCTCACTGAAATGACTTGCGTTCCAGTGCTAAGTGTTTTTGTGAAAGTAGAAACTACCGCTCCGGTATTAGAGGTGATTTC
>JBMOFW010000265.1:0-2955 GCA_049318685.1 Flavobacteriales bacterium | reverse complement strand
TTATCTTTGTTTTTATGAAAAAAATCGTTTCTCTATTTCTCATCGGGATCTCTCTTGGTGCCAGCGCTACCACGTGGCAGGTGCAAGTTTTGGGTGAAACCGGCAATGATAACAACCCTCCAGTCTACAATCCGTCCTTTATAGATATCTATGAAGGGGATGAAATCACGTGGGTGTTTGTGACCGGTCCGCACACGGTTACGAGCAACGGGGGGGTGACTTCTTTTGATAGTGGTATCAAACAAGCCGGAGAAACATTTACCGTGAGTTTTCCTACCTCGGGATTTATTACGTACGAATCGGAAGTGGCGGGAGATTCGGAAACGATGTTTGGTTCCATTTTCGTCAATCCGGGTACGTCGGTTGCCGAGGCAAAAAAGACACCTGCTTTTTTGGAAGCGTGGCCGAATCCCGCCCAAGACGTGGTTTATCTCAGCAATACCGCTTCTGAATCAATAGCATTCACAGTATACAATAGTATAGGAGCGATGGTGCTCAGCGATGCGATCAGTCGAATGGACAAGGCAACGTTATCGGTTGCCGAATGGCCGAACGGATGCTATTTTATTCAATGGCAACAAGACGATGCCATTCGTCGCATGCGACTGATTATTTCGAAGTAGTGGATTTGAAAATGTAATAGAAAAGGGCTCCAATCGGAATGATGAGCAATCCGAAGTATGCTGAAGGATTGTCGCTAAACGCATTTTTATAAATAAACCAAGCTACCACACCGATGAAAATAATCGGTAGAATAGGGTAGAGCGGGGTTTTGAATGAAGGCTTTTCCTCTTTCTGTTTGCTTCGTACCACAAAGATTCCAATACAGGCAATCATCAAGAACAACCACTCTGTGGTAGTGACATACGTATATAACGCTTCAAATCTGCCCCAGAGGAAGATCAAGAAGATGGACCAAGCTGATTGCAGAATAATGGCATTGACAGGCACTCCAAAGCGCTCACTGCGTTTGGCGAAGGTTTTGAAAAACAAGCCTTCGGTGGCCATTTGATTGATGATACGTGGTGTAGAAAGAATGTACAGTCCGGCGCAGCCAAATACAGAAATGGCAATCAAAGCCGCTACGAAGCCACCGCTGTTGGGAATGACTTTTTCCAACGCATCTGCCGCGAGTGTCGACGAATTTTGAATGGTGGTGACATCCAACACCGCCAAATACCCCATGTTGCACAAGACATACGTCAGCGTCACTACGGTGGTGCCAATGATCATGGCGAGAGGCACATTGCGTTTTGGATTGAGTGCATCGCCCGAAACGAAGCTTGCATAGTGCCAACCGGTGAACGACCAGAGAACACCGACAAAAGCCGCTGCATAGTTGGGACCTCCGTCTTTCGTGGCCATGTCTGCTACAACCGTAGCAGTGGTATCGCCAAAGATGGCTTTATCGCCGAGAAAGAGCGCGAGGATCAATAAGCCATAGATGCCCACGATTTTGAGGATCGTAGAAATATTCGCAAACCATTCCGAAGACTTGATGCCAAAGGTGTTGAACAAAGTCAATACGACAATCGAGATCCCCGCTACAACGGGCTTCATGCTATCCGAGTATTTGATAAAATATTGCATGTAATCGGCGAATACCAGGATGAGCGCGGCGATGGTACCAGATGAAATGACCGTCATCAAACTCCATCCATATAAGAATGCTGGAAGTGGACCAAAACTGCGATTGAGGTAAGTGTAAAGGCCGCCTGACTGCGGAAAGCGCGCGCCCAATTCAGCGAATACCAAGGCGCCAATCAAAGAGACCACACCACCAAGCACCCATAGACCGATCATCTCGGTTGGATTGGGGACAGCAGCGGCAATGTCTGATGGTGTTTTGAAAATACCTGATCCGATGGTGCTTCCTATGGCAATCATGGTCAGGGCGAAAAGGGTAAGCCCTTTGGTTTTTTCCGACATATATGTGGTTTTGGCTAGGCCAAATGTAGAAAAACACGCGGTTTAAATAGGACATTCGCGTATTTTTGTGTCGTATGAAAATGGTAAGGAGAATAAAGCAGGCTGCGGGAGCACGATTTCTTCGTCAAGAAGCCGAGCCGCAACGAGAGCGAAAAGGGTCGAATTTTAATTCGGCTCAACGCGTTGGCCTTCTTTACCTTGATCAAGACGAACCCTATTTCAACAAGGTTCGCAACTACGCCAAATACCTCAAAGATGAGTTCGATATCAAATCCGTGATCGCATTGGGATTTGTCGATGAATTGAACAAAAAGCTTCCCATTTGGCAATTGCAAAAACTCGAGTTGAATTATTTCACCCGAGAAGATCTCAATTGGCATTACAAGCCCATTCAAAATATTCAGAAATTTATCCTTGAAGACTTTGATATGCTCATTGATTTGAGCGGAGGCAATTGTGTGCCATTGAACTATGTGCTCAAAGAGAGCAAAGCGAAAATGAAAGTGGGTTTGAAAGGATCAAAGAGCGAACGCTATTGTGACTTTTTGCTCAACATGGGCGATGAGCCTTCTACCGATAAATTTATCGAACAACTGAATTTGTATTTAAGCAATCCAAAAATAAAATGAATCAACTGAGAGGTTTGGGTGTGGCCATGGTCACTCCATTCAAAAAAGACTTGACACCGGATCTTCCGGCTTTGAAAAAATTGACAGAACATCTCATCAGCAATGGCGTTGATTATCTCGTAGTGATGGGCACTACCGGCGAATCGGTGACATTGGATAAAGAAGATAAAAAAGCGATTCTCGATACCGTACTCTCAGCCAATGCCGGCAAGAAGCCCGTGGTATTGGGCATCGGTGGCAACAACACGATGGAGATTGCTAATCAACTTTCTCGCGTAGATGCTACCGGATTGAGCGCCGTATTGAGCGTGACGCCCTATTACAACAAACCCACACAGAATGGTTTGTTTGAGCACTACAAAGCATTGAGTGAGCACAGCAAATTGCCGATCATACT
>JBMOFW010000264.1:0-2957 GCA_049318685.1 Flavobacteriales bacterium | reverse complement strand
GCGCTCGCTTATACAGGAAGATTCCAAGTAGGGCAAAAATGACGTTCGGGATCCACACTGCCAGATAGGCCGGAAACCCAAGATTCATCGCACTCACAGCTGTAATGCGCGAGATGAAAATGAATATAAATCCAACGACCACAGCCAGCATCAAGTGTAGCCCTGTACCACCGCGCGATTTGCGAGACGCGATAGTCACGCCAATCAAGGTGAGCACATAAATAGAAAAAGCACTCGCCGTGCGATTGTACTTTTCTAATTCAAACAAAGCAACACGACCAGTGCCGCTCATGCGTTGATAGTCGATATATTCATTGAGTTGCGACCAAGACATGGTGTTCATGCGCTCCACACGCAATCCAAAATCTTCAATGGTCATAGGGAGAATGGTGTCTAATTTTATTTTATAACGAACGGTTTCGCTACCATCTGCTTTCCATTCTCTGATTTGAGCGTTGTTGATTGTCCATATACCGGTAATGGTATCAAGGCTTGCCCCAGAAGAGAGCAATTTGTACGTTAGTTTTCCATCTTTCCATTTTTCCATGGAAAACATGCTGCCTCCATAATTTCCGGGCGTAAAAGTTTGGAAAAATGCAATGGTCCCTGGCTCTAACTCACGGTGCATGTTTTTTTCATCGACCGTTATTGCTTTCTTCAAATAGTCCAATTCGAAATCGAGCTTGCGGGCATTGGCCTGCGGAACAATATAATGGCTTAAAACAAGTGATGTAATGACCAAGAAGGTGGCCGTTACGAAATAAGGCCGCATGAAGCGACGATAAGAAATACCACCACATAGAATGGCGACGATTTCCGTTTTTTGCGCCAACTTACTCGTAAACCAAATGATGGTGAGAAAGATGATAAACGAACTCAACAAATTGCCGAAGTACAAACAAAAGTTGAGGTAATAATCAAGAATAATGCGCCCAAAAGGAGCCTTGGATTTGACGAAATCATCTATATTTTCACTGACATCAAATACCATAGCAATGATCACGAAAGCAGCGATCATAAAGCCAAAAGTTCCGAGGAACTTTTTGATGATATAGCGGTCTAGTTTTTTTATCACAAACGCTGAGATAGGCGAGGAACAACTTCATTCTTCCACTGCGCAAAAGTACCTTCAATGATCTTCTCACGAGCAACTTTCACTAATCTTAAGTAAAAATTGAGGTTGTGCAATGTGGCGATTTGCATACCAAGCAATTCTTCTGCAGCAAATAAGTGACGCACATACGCCTTGGTGTAATACGAATCCACGAAGCTATCTCCTTCCGGATCGAGCGGACTGAAGTCGTTTTCCCATTTTTTATTGCGCATGTTCATGGTTCCATTCCAAGTGAAAAGCTGACCGTTGCGTGCATTGCGCGTGGGCATCACGCAGTCAAACATATCTACACCCACGGCAATACATTCGAGGATATTCGCAGGTGTACCTACTCCCATCAAATAACGCGGTTTGTCATTGGGTAAAATGTTACAGACCAAATCGGTCATTTCATACATCATTTCATGTGGTTCGCCAACGCTCAATCCGCCAATGGCATTTCCAGCAGCGCCTTTGGCAGCAATGTACTCGGCACTTTCAGTGCGCAGATCAGCAAATACACTTCCTTGAACAATGGGAAATAAATTTTGATCATGGCCGTAATGTGGTTCCGTTTCAGCTAAGCGCGTAAAACAACGGTCCAACCACTTATGAGTTATGGCCAATGAATTTTTCGCATACGATTTTTCACACGGGTAGGGAGGACATTCGTCAAAGGCCATAATGATATCCGCACCAATGGTGCGTTGAATATCCATAACATTTTCTGGAGTGAAAATATGTTTGGATCCATCAATATGCGATTTGAAGGTAACCCCTTCTTCATTGATCTTGCGGTTTTCAGAAAGCGAATACACCTGATAACCACCGCTATCGGTCAAGATGGGTCGGTCCCACCCCATGAATTTGTGCAATCCGCCCGCTTTAAAAAGAGTATCCGTACCGGGACGGAGGTAGAGGTGATAGGTATTTCCCAAGATGATTTTGGCATCTACATCGGAAACCAAGTCTTGTTGAGTGATGGCCTTTACGGTACCCACTGTGCCTACTGGCATGAAGATCGGGGTTTCAATGATCCCGTGATCGGTAGTGATTTTTCCGGCGCGGGCCTTACTCCCCGGGTCGGTGTGCTGAAGTTCAAAAGTCAAAGCTTGCATTGTTGGCAAAGATAACACACAGGACGCTCGCTGCGCTCGCTACAGGACGTCTCGCCTTTGGCAAGACTACGGGACGCTTGCTGCGCGCGCTACGGGAGGCCCGCTTCGCGAGCTACGGGATGGGGAGAAGGGGATAGGGGTGGTCTTCAGTAACTATGTAACGAGTAACTTTGTCCGGCGAAGAGAGCTGCGTGTGCCAATATGGCGCTATTTTACAGGAGCGATCTGTCTTTTTGGCGTGATTTCGTGTTTGGTATTCTCGTTGACAAACGGTTGCAAAACAATAAAAATTTTACAACCATGTATCTAACAAAAAATTCAAACTTCGTTCGTCCAGCGTTTCGCAACTCCTTTTTTGACGACGCGTTCATGAAAGATTTCTTTAATCCCGGTTTCAAATCGGAGATGGTGGCCACACCGGCGGCCAATATCAGAGAAACCAAAGACAAGTATGCGGTAGAACTCTTGGTTCCGGGATGGAATAAGGAAGACTTCCATATCGCCCTTGAAAAGAATAATCTTGTGATTTCAGCCGAAAAGAAAGAAGAGAAAAAAGAAGAAGGGGAGCGCTTCAATCGCCGCGAATTCCGTCAGTACAGTTTCAAACGCATGTTTGAATTACCAGAAACTGTAAATGCCGCAGAGATTTCTGCCCGCTATGAAAATGGAATTCTCGAATTGGCCCTTCCGAAAAAAAATGAAGTGCAAGTTGAACTTTCAAAGAAAATTGAGGTTAAATAGTTGTT
>JBMOFW010000263.1:0-2997 GCA_049318685.1 Flavobacteriales bacterium | reverse complement strand
TTATGGTTTGTTCACAATATAGCGCTTTGAATAGTTGATAAACGACTAAGAGAAGTGAAAAAAAATGTGTTCGGTTCGGGGGCATTGATTAGCTTTGCACCGATTTTTAATACTTAGAAACCCTTTTATAAATCAATAGAATATGAAAAAGAATAGCTTCTACGTTGCAGTCGTAGCAGTAATGTCTGGTCTGATGCTCGCTGCTTGCGGTGGCCTCGGAAAAATGGAAAAACACATCGCCGAACTCGGCGCTACTGCTTCTCCTGAGCCTTTGGAAGTTCATGGCGACAGCATACAGTTGTCTATCAATGGTAAATTCCCAGAAAAATACTTCCATAAAAAAGTTGTTGTAGAAGCTACGCCTGTGCTCGTTTATGAAGGTGGAGAGGCAAAGTTCGAAATGAAAGGATTTCAAGGCGAACAAGCTGCCGGTAACTATGAAAAAATTCCATACAAAACTGGAAAAAGCTTTTCCTATACAGATAAAATCGCTTATGCTCCTGGTATGGACACAAGCTCATTGTATTTGAATATCCACGGGTCAAAAGGTTCGAAAACGGCAGATTTTGCTCCTTACAAAATTGGTACTGGTGTTATTGCTACTCCTTATTTGTTGAAAGGTGATGACAAAGTAGTGTCAAACAAAGAAGACAAATACATCCGTGTTACTTCTATGTCTAAAAAGGCTGAAGTGAACTTCGATTACAATTCTTCTGTAATCAAACCAGCTGAAACAAAACAAGAAGATATCAATGGATTGGTTACATTCCTTCAAGCGGAAGTAGCTGCCAGTCCAAAGATTGTTATCAAAAGCATCGAACTCGTAGCTTATGCATCTCCTGAAGGTGAAATTTTCCTCAATGATGAATTGACTACAGAACGTAGCGAAAACACAAAGAAGATGTTTCAAGCGATGTTGAAAAAAGCAAAGTTGGATACGATTTACAACCCAATGTTCAAATTGACCGCAAAAGGTGAGGACTGGGATGGTTTCCGCGATGCAATGTCTGCCTCTGCTATCGCTGACAAAGACATTATCATCCGTATTCTCCAAAAGACTACTGATCTTCAAGCACGTGAGCAAGAAATCAAAAACATCAGCAAGACGTACACTGAAATTCAGAAGGACATTTTCCCATCTCTCCGTCGTTGTACCATCGTTATCAACTACGATTTGAACGGTTACACAGACGCTGAATTGACTACCATTGCCAAGTCTAATCCTAGTTCGTTGAAATACGAAGAAGCGATGACTGCTGCTTTGTTGGTGGAAGATGCAAACACAAAGGCATCTATCTATGCTGCTGCTGAAAATATGAGCGGTGCTGACTATCGCGCATCAAACAACTTGGGAGTAATCCTCTACGGTCAAAACAAAGTAAGCGAAGCTGAAGCAAAGTTCAAGAAAGCCTATGATATGTCTAAAAACAACGAGACTAGCTGTAACATGGGCGCTGTAACTCGTTTGAAGGGAGATCGCAATGCGGCAATGACTTACCTCAATGCGAGCAGCACAAACGAAGCAAAATACAACAAAGGTTTGATTTATATCCAGAATGGTGATTACGCTAGTGCTGTAAGCAACATGTCTAACTACAAGACTTTCAACACCGCCTTGGCAAAACTCCTCAGCAAAGACAACGGTGGTGCGCAATCTGATATAGACGCGAGCAACGATACTTCAGCGATGGCTGATTATCTCCGCGCTGTTATTGCAGCTCGCAGCAATGACGCTTCTGCTGTGGCTTCAAACTTGAAATCTGCTGTTCAAAAAGACGCATCTTTGGCCAATAAAGCCAAAAAAGATCTTGAGTTCCGCAACTTTAAGTCTGCCTTGAATTTCTAAGTGAAAGTTCATAATATTCGAAAGCCCCAACCTTTGGTTGGGGCTTTTTTTTTATCTTTCCAAAAAACCTCACTTATGTTCAAACATCTACTATTTGCTCTGGCATTTTCGTTTGCACTCTTTGCAGACGCACAATGTGATGGACTGCGATTCCGAGAATTCACATTTGCGAATACTGAGGTCACCGAAAATATTGTCTATGGAAATAACACCAAGTATGATGGGACATCCTTGGATTTATTGATGGATGTATACCAACCAGTGAATGATGCCATGGAAGGGCGTCCTCTGGTTATATTGGCTCATGGCGGTTTTTTTCTATACGGGTCTAAAGAAGGGCCGGACGTCATCACTTTGGCTGATGACCTTGCACGTATGGGCTACGTGACAGCATGCGTAAATTATCGACTAGGGTTAGCAGCCAATGGCAATCTTGAAGCAAGCATGACTGAATCTGTGATGCGCGGAGTGCAGGATGTTAAAGCTGCTGTGCGCTGGTTTAAGGCGAGCGCAGAGGGCACCAATGAGTACCGAATCGATCCGAATCAAATTTACGTCGCTGGCGTAAGTGCTGGAGGGTATATCGCTTTGCATTTGGCTTATTTGGATGAAGAAGCAGAAATACCGACTTACGTCAACTTTGAAAACCCCGGTTTGTCAGGAGGATTGGAGGGGGAATCCGGCACTCCTGGATTTTCAAGTGATGTGCGGGGTATCATCAATTTGTGCGGTGCAATCGGAGACACAGCTTGGATACATCCGGGCGATGAACCCGCTTTACTTTTTCACGGAGATGATGATGCAACAGTTCCATTCGATTCTGATATGCAATATTTGCTGGGTAGCATTCCGGTGATAGAGGTAGATGGAAGCAATTCAATTAATGAACGCCTTGAAGAACTTGAAATCCCGCATTGCTTTGAAGTTCACGAAGGATTCGATCACGTTCCACATGTTTCGAATAGTGCCATTTATGACACCACGCTATCCATTATGTCTAATTTTCTATCTCATTTTGTTTGCGATGTTCCTTTGGATTGCCAGTACCGCCAACTTGCTGTTGGCGTCAACGAGGATGAGTTGATTGCGCTTGATTTTTACCCTAATCCTAGTGAAGGTTTAGTCCGTTTTGCATCACGAGTAGAACGTAT
>JBMOFW010000262.1:0-2997 GCA_049318685.1 Flavobacteriales bacterium | reverse complement strand
AGCCGTGGTATCGGAAGCTACGTGGGGTTTTGTCTGTAGTGAAGTTGCACTCATAACTCCCCACTCAAGTCTCTATTCATTCCCATTCTGCTTCTGTTTCTGTTTCTGAGTCCGAGGTGGTGCGGATATATCCGGAATATACTATCATATAATTTATTCGAATGTCTTGCTGCCTAGTATATACTAGATATTCATAGAGAAGAAGAAGAAATCAACGCTCTTATAACCCGCAAACTCAGAATGAGAAACGGAAACGGATAGAGAATGAATAGAGGAATAAGGAGTGAGGAGTGAGGAGTGAAGTTGCACTCCTAACTCCCCACTCAAGTCTCTATTCATTCCCATTCTGTTTCTGTTTCTGTTTCTGAGTTGGATGTGGTGTACATAAATCCGGAACATACTATCATATAATTTATTCTGACCTACTACCGCAATGTTCATTTAGTTTTGAAATCTGAAAAACTAAGACTTATGCAAACAGAAATTACAACTATTGTATTTGATTTCCAAAAACTTGAAGTCTATAAAAAATCTCGAAGATTTCATATTTCATGCAAATCAATATTGAAGAGTATCGCAACCGAGAAATACGTCGGTGATCAATTGGGGCGTGCTTCGTACAGTGTGGTCTTAAATATTGCCGAAGGTTCTGCAAAGCAAACCAAACCGGATAGAAAAAATTTCTTCACCATTTCAAGGGGCTCTGTTTTTGAATGTGTCGCTATTCTAGATATTCTTAGAGAGGAAGACAAAATAAGTGAAAGAGAATATTTAAGTACTGTGAAAATTGCGGATGAGGTCTCGCGAATACTTTATGCCATGATAAAAAATCTTGAGCAATAAAAATCCTTAACGCTCTTATAACCCGCAAACTCAGAATGAGAAACGGAAACGGATAGAGAATGAATAGAGTGGTGAGGGTGGAGTTTCGAGTCTTTTACCTCAACAACAAAACATGACCCTTGTGGGTTTGTTCGAGTTGACAATGACCGGTCGTTTTAATGATATAGTTGAAAATATCATTGCCGTTGTAGTAGCCACTTTCTTGGCTATCACCTAACCATTTATCATTTGGATCATTCGATTGATATACCGTAATTCCCCAGCGATCAACGATGTAACAACTGTATTCCGTCAATCCCTCGAATTCAGGACCAAATACATCATTGACTCCATCATTATTGGGGGTGAAGGTATTGGGAATGTAAAAGGTCAAGCCGGGTAAGAGCTGCAAGGTGAGTGAGGTGTCCGCGAAACACTGGTGTTCATCAATCACAGACAACGAAACAAATACTTCACCTTCTTTGGTGAAAAGCGCTGCCGGTGTAGGCTCCGATGAAGTGTATTCATCATTGAAATTCCAATTGTATTGATCAATCAATTGACTCGATGCTGCTGCAAAGGGAATGTCTTCCGTACTACAACTCCGCTTGGGTCCAAGGATAGCCAATGTAGTAGGAGGAACTTCGCCCTTCGAAGCATTGGAATTCCATGTGCATCCATTCGCATCGGTCAACGTGATTTGGTAATTCCCTTCCGGAATTTCATACACATTGACCCCACTAAATAATTGACCGGTTTCTTCAAACCTCCATTCGATGGAATAAGGGCCTGTTCCTCCATAAATGGTTGATTCAAACGCACCAACTATACGATCGCACGTATCGGGAAAATTAATTATACTGGCCTGCAATGGATCGGGCTGTTGAATGGTGAAATCACAGATTTGGGTGCAACCATAATAATCGGTGACTTCAACCCAATCGTGCACAACTCCTAATAATGACGCACTATTTCCTGTTGCTCCATTCGCCCATAGATTTGTATACGGACCAATACCACCGGATGGATTGGAGGTGGCTGTGGCGTCTTGCGCATTGAAGCAGGATACATCCGCACCGTTGTAATCTGAGGTGATGTCCACATTGCAATTGATCGGATCTGGAGATACTAAAGTATATTCATCGGAAATCTGACAGCCATTGGCGTCTTCTACGTTCAGCGTGTAAATACCTTGCTGAAGACCCGAGGAGTATCCGGTAGTTTGAACATCGCTATTTGTAAATTGATAGTTTCCCACTCCGCCGCTAGCGCCAATATCAATCCAACCATCATTGCCATTGAAGCAAGTCACGTTATACCCAAAATAATTGGAGATATCCTCTTGAAAAATTTCGACGGGTGTAGGATTGGTCAAATTGAAATTGAGTGCAACATCGCATCCGTTGGCATCCGTTACGATCACGTCATTTGCTCCGGAAGGAAGCATAGGGCCGCTATTCGCATTGCCACTAATGGTATTCCACGAAAATGAATACGGCATCACGCCTCCGATGGGACTGGCTAAGGCTATACCATCGCTGCTATCGAAACAAGAAACATTGAAGCCGTTGTAATCACTAGTCACTTCAACGGTAGCCTCAAGCAATGGGGGTTCGGTAATTTCTACCAAAAGGGTATCGCGACATCCTCGACCATCTTCTACAATAGCGAAGTGTTCTCCGGGGCTAAGATTATTCAGTGCGGTGGAAGCCAAAACTCCGTTTTCATCGAAATAGGAATAATTTCCATCACCACCAGTAGCATTAAATTCAATGGATCCATTGGCATTGCCGAAGCAATCAATGTTGAACCCATTGTAATCCGATGCATCCACGGTTAAATCAACAAACTCCAAGACCTCGACGGGAATTATCGCCGAACCATAGCAGTTGTTCTGATCAAAGGCGGTCAGTGAAACATCGAATGTGCCTGCGGAGGGAAAAAGAAAATTGGTAGTTGTGCCTGTGCTTTCTGTGCTGCCATCATCATAGATATCCCATTCATACGAAGCAATAGTGCTGTTGCTTGATGTGGCACTGCCGGTGAAGGCCAATCCATAATCATCACAGTTGGTTGTCCAAGTAAAAGTGGGTACTGGTGCAGGAATGATAAACACTTCCAAATAACTGGTGTCTCGGTAGCCCATATCAGTAGTGGTGATCAAACTGACATCGT
>JBMOFW010000261.1:0-3002 GCA_049318685.1 Flavobacteriales bacterium | reverse complement strand
AGGCAACGGTAGCAAAGCTGTTAAGTGTTGCTCCGGCAGGTTGTCCACTTTGGAAACCTTTGTTGTATGAAACGTTCAGACTGGTGCGCAGTTTATTGCTCATAAATGGTTTGGAGGCACCCAACGTAGGGCCAACTAGAAAATACGATCCTGTGTAAAATGAATTGTGACTCACATTCACCCCTCCCATCAAACCAAAATTGTCGCGAAGTCGAATATGATTGGCGTTCATATTTAAAAACCACACCTGATTTTCTCCTGTGGCATAGGTTCCAAAGGGATTCAGGTCTTGCAGCTCCTGATAACTCACATTCGTAGTGAAATTCATAGAACGCAGTTTGTTTATAATGGTGTAGTTCTGAGACAAGCTTAGGCTAAGGTTGTTTTGAGCAACGCGGAATGTATCGTTGACAACCCGCAATCCTTGCTCCTGAGCAGTTCCATAATTCGAGAAACTCACGTTCACATTATAGTTCTTAGTTGGTTGCAAACCCAGATTAGCCGAGCTGATTGTTCGAACAGATGTGTAAGCCTTTCTTCCGGTAATATTATCTTGTTGCTTTCCTATGCTTCCGCTCAACTTGATTTTATTCTTCATTAATCGAATGGAGGGCTCAATCGTGAAAGAGCGTATATCGGTTTGCTGATAGAAGGCCGCTAAGGCTCTGTAATCTGGATCAACCTGCTTAACCTGTACTTTTAAACTGAAATTCCTATGGTTGTAACTCAACGAAGTATTTCCGGCTTTGAGTAGTTGAACGCCGACACGTGGTTGAAAAAATCTGGGAAAAGGATTGATCTGCTGTATGGTGTCGAGAACCACCAAATTCAAATCTCTGTTGAGTAGGCTCAATCCCATATCCAAACTGAAAGTTAACCTTTTACTCAGGGCCAACTTGCTGCTTACACCCAACGCTACATTATCTTGTGGTTTGAGAGAAGCAGAATCCAAAATCGCTATTGACTTTACTTCATCATAAACCTTTACAAGGGATAGGTCAAAATAAGAACGACGATTGCCTACCCCCATTTTAGCCCCGTATCCCATTCGTTGAAACGCAGCATCTGGTGCCGCGGTAATGGTCGCATTGGTGTCTTGAGCTATGGGCTTGGCCAAACGACCATAGAATGCGGAAAATCGAAAGCCCTTGGGATTCATTTCCACTCCTCCACCCAAGAATTGAATGCCAGACATGACATAGGGATTCATTCGGATACTACGATAACCTGCGTGGAGGGTAAGCCACTTGTAGTAAGGGCTAACACCATATCTATTAAAGGGTTGACTGAACGAGCGATTTCGACTTCCATAATTGAAGCTGAATGGGATCTGCCAACCATAAACATTGATGGAAGGCGATCCGGTAACCTGCCACCAAAAAGGATCATTGCGTGGGTCCCCGTCCCCGAAATACAAGTAAGGCCCTGCCTGGACATTTACAGAGCCACTAAATACAACAGGCTTCGATTGTCCAATTTGTGAAAGGTCTTGAGCACTCATTCGCATTGAGCATACAAGAGGCAATACCACCAAAAAAAGGCACGCTATATAATTTGTTTTTTTCAAAATGGAATCGTGGCAAGCAATTATGGCTACCTGTTGGTGCATGCGTTTGCATGACATGAAGGTATTCGAGGCAATATTCACTCAATACGATTGCCTGCAGGAGTTGCTTCTAAAGAATGGTTTTATTGACTTCATATCCGGTACAGTTCAACGGGTATTTGGTTAATGACCCAGATAGCTCAGGAACTCATCCTTTTTTCGCCGCGATACTGTGAGCGTTTTTCCGTCGCTCATTTCCACATAACCTCCATCGGTGCGAACAAAGCGTTTTAGGTGATTCACATTGATGAGAGAGGAGTTATGAATGCGATAAAAACCTTTGTCGGAGAGTATCTTTTCGTATTCGCCTATAGATTTAGAGCATACTACCTCTTGACCTGCAGTGAGATAGAAAACTGTATAAGGCCCAGTTGAAAGACAATATAAAACATCCGACGTTTCTATAAAGTGGATACCCTTATCGGTGGAAACACTAATCTTGTTTATCTGTTTTTGGCTCTTGATATAGTCGAGTAACGCATCCATCGCCTGACTGTCAGACTTACTGATTGATTTAAGTTTAGCAACAGCCACTTTCAATTCATCGACATCCACGGGTTTAAGCAGATAATCAAGAGCTGAAACGCGAAAGGCCTTCAAGGCAAACTCATTGTAAGCGGTTGTGAAAATGACCTGGATATTTAAAGATGCCAACCTTTCCACCAATTCGAATCCATTGATCTGGGGCATTTCCACATCCACGAATAGCACATCAGGTTCAAGAGCAGGTATTTTCTCGAATGCCTCAACTGACGATGAAAATGATTGAATAATTTCAATTTCCGGACAATGCTTTTTTAAGGTGTATTCAAGAACCTCAATACCGCTAATCTCGTCGTCAACAATAACCGCTTTTAGTGTAGAGTGCATCATGCTTTTACTTGATTTGAATGTTTAACTAGAGCCAACTTGAGCACTACCAAAGTGCCTGAAGGTTTGCCTTCTGGCGAGAAAAGATCCGTGATACTTACGGCATCGCCTTCCAGTGTATCCCCGTTGAAATTCATTATACGCTTCGCTGTAACTTCCAGCCCATGAGACTTCGTTTTGAGCGATGTTTTACTACGCAGATCGATAGCGGCTTCTCTTCCTACACCATCGTCTTTAATTTCAATTTCTATAAACCCGTTTCTACTTTGTAGACGTATAGAAAGCATTCCCGGAGAATCCTTATGCAAGAGTCCGTGCCAAATAGCGTTTTCCACATAGGGTTGAATGACCATAGGAGGCACCAGCAAATGGCCTGTGTCTAGCTCAGGGTCAACTTCAATTTGCCAAGTAAATTTGTTCTCGAAGCGCTTGTTTTCTATTTCGATATAAAGATTTAAAGCCATTAACTCCTTTTCCAGAAGCACGCTGCTTTCCATCGAATTATCCAGTATGAGACGAATGAGGC
>JBMOFW010000260.1:0-3013 GCA_049318685.1 Flavobacteriales bacterium | reverse complement strand
GGTGTTCTTTTGCAGTCGACAGTTGTTTACTTGCCTATCGGTACAACAACCGTAGATGTGAACTTCACTATTCCTGCCGGAGATGGTTACCAAATTGGTTGTGCTGAAAATAACTTGTATCGCAACTCGAGCGGAGTGACATATCCTTATGCCATTGGTTCAGTTGGTTCGATTTACAATTCAAGTTTTGGAACTTCGTACTATTATTATTTCTACGATTGGAAAATCCAAAAGACGGGCATGAATTGTACAAGTGAGCGCGTTGAAGTAACTGCTAATGTGGTTGGCATCAATGAGCTTTCTGAGAATCCACTTGGTCTTTCAGTTTATCCGAATCCTGTAGATGAGCAATTGAATTTCACGACCAAAGCAAATATGAATAATGCTGTAGTTGTAATATTTGATGCAACTGGACGTAAAGTATCAGAAACCAAAATGAGTGCGCGTGCTGGTGCTTCGCAAAGCATCAACGTAGCTAATCTTGCTGCAGGTGTTTATCACATCAACGTGACCAGTGAAGGTTTCACGAGCGTAATGGAATTCGTTAAGAAATAGGAGTGAGGAGTGAGGAATGATGAGGGAAAAAAAGAAAAGGGCCGATTTATCGGCCCTTTTACTTTGTTTAAAGTTAGGTGTAGTAGTTAAACACGGGTATATCTGTTTAAACTTAGGTTACTTTTCGGCGAGGTAATATGGCTGCGCGAGAGCAAAGAATTTTTCTTTGATTCGAGCAGTATAATCCATATCCCATATTAAGTTATTTTGTGAGGAGTTGAATACCGCTTTGGCGAAAGGAATCTTACAGAGATTCAAAAGATCTGCATCATCTACTTTTTTGAATAAAGTAACATCGGTCAAACATTTAATGGCCATATCGTCTGATGGATACGCCACGTTGCGGCAATCCAATTCAAAACACTTGCAGAAATAGCCATTCTTTTCAAAAACAATTCGGTAAATGTTTCCGCTATTGAGAAGAGAAGCATAGAAGCCAGTTTCTCGAGCCTTTTGTGTTGATTGCAGTGAGTCACCGATATAGACATATACGGTCACATCACTGAGTTTTTTCGTTTTCTTCCTTTTAGAAGTCGCCACTGCGTCCTCATCTTCGAATACACCTTCTTCAATGTATCCGTAAAATAACACTTGAGGAATTTGCGACCAAACTTCAACCGCACTGAAAAGAACAAATAGGAAAACAATAACTTTTTTCATTGAACTTATTTCTAGGGTTCGGGGATTGTAACGACCCTTAGGATAAATAAGTTACGTTTTTTGCGGTATAAGTGGATAAAAAAGCGATTTGTACCAGCGAAAAAATGGTTACTCGTGATCACGAATCCGCACTGAGTCTGCTTTTCCTGAATTTTCGATTTCTTTCAAATAATCGTCGCCAGAATCGTCTGAATTGTCGATGAATTTAGATAAATCAGGTTGCCCTGCATTTACCCATGCGGTATACCATAAGCTACCAATTGTGATTACGGCACTTTTCATTCTGCGCTCAACTTGCCCTTGAAGCATTTCATGGTATTCTTTGCTATACCCTTCGGAATATACCTTCATTTGCGCTTGACCGCGCGTCTCATAAGAGTATTTGGCATCGTCGGGGTATTTCTCATTTAAAATCTTTTCAAAGGAAAGCACGCTATCTACAGAAGAATAGCTTTCACGCACTTTGCCCCAAATCATATCCAAAGGATTTTTCACGTATTCGGCCTTGCCCACAAAAAAGTCATATTGATTATCATAAAGCTCCGGCAATCTACTTTCCCAGAAGCCATGAATACCCCGTTGATTGGTTTTTTGACCGTTATAGTTGCTTGTGGTATGCAACGGCACATGAGCATCGCCCACATAATGACCAAGTTCGGCGCTAAGATGTAAGATTCGCGTCAAGTTTTCTTCTTTAAAAGCCTTGGTGAGTTTGTAGACCATAAGGTTGACATGCCATGGAACGATACCGTGAGCACGAAGTGAGTCTTCGCCATAGCGAGCTACGGCATCATCCCAACGTTTAGGCACATTGGCAAATGGATCGCAACCAATGCTATCAAAACAATAGCGATCCATATCAATATAATGGCATTCAGCTTCGCCCTTCACCCCATAACGACGTTTGTCGGGATCGACGGCATGTTCGATGAGAAAAGCCATATTGGCTTTATAAAAACCAAACATTTCTTCGGGAAGCGTATAAATAGAGAGTTCGTTGATACGTCGGTGTCCATAAAATCCCCACGCATTGGGAGCAGCGCATGGATCCACATCGCGATCAAACTGAATAAACGCTGTGGTACCGACAAGTACCATGAGTGTCGCTATGTACCAACGAAAGTTCAAAGTGTTAAAGCAAATTGTTTGGAATCTTCAAGTCGAATCAACATTCCGTCTTCTAATATGGGAATGGTGTCGATGGTATTGAGTGTAAGACAATACTTGACATCTTTTTGAATATTGAGCTTGATCAATCTGCGGCGGTGGGATGACGATCTGAGAAAGCTCCAAAGATGTTCTTTTGCCGATCGAAAAATAAATTTGGCGGCAACTGTGCTGTCTTCATCCGCTCTGAATTTGCGTGATTCGAGCAAGACATCGGCGATAGCGCCGCCACAAATCGTATCCTCCAAATTGATTTTGTCTTTCCACCCAGAGGCCAAAATCAACGTGTTTTTATGTTGCTCGATCAACCAAGCGCACAATGCGTCCAAATTATTCAACGAACCAATGACCACGGTTTGTTTGTTGGAAGCCATTTTGATGGCTTTCGTTCCGTTGGTGGTGGTGAGCACAACAGTTTTTCCTTTCAACTCGGGATCCATAAAAGCATAGGGAGAATTACCGAATGGAAATCCCTCCACTACCTGTCCGTCGCGCTCAGCGGCAGCAATGTACCCTTGCGCTTGATAAGCCCGAGCTTCTTCGACAGAACTCACCGGTATAATGCTCTTGACACCGCGATGCAATGCAGATGCAATGGCGCTGGTAGCGCGAAGTACAACAATGACAACCA
>JBMOFW010000259.1:0-3035 GCA_049318685.1 Flavobacteriales bacterium | reverse complement strand
AAATCATGGAACCAGAAGCCCTTTCTGTTGATGCTACAACAGAAGCTGCAGTTTGTTTCGGTGATGCTTCAGGTAGCATTGCTGTTACAGTAATTGGTGGTACTGCTGCTTATACTTACAGCATTGGTGGTGCAAGCCAATCTGGCAATACGTTTAATGCTGTTGAGGCAGGTGACTACACAGTGACAGTTGTTGATGCTAACTTGTGTTCAGCTTCAGTTGATGTAACTGTAGATGGCGCTGCTTCAGCATTGGCTGTATCTGTTGATGGATTCGGTGGTCAAGATGCCGATGGTGGATTTATCAATATCACTGTTACTGGAGGTGGTACACCATATACTTTTGACTGGACTGGTTCAAACGGTTTTGATTCTTCAAATGAAGATGTTAGCGGTTTGAATGCCGGTACTTACAATGTTATCGTTACAGATGCATATGGTTGCGAAGTAGAATTGTCTTCAGACATCACTATTACTGGTGTTGGTGAATTGATCAATGGTGTTTCTTTGACCATGACTCCAAACCCAACACGTGGTAAAGTTGCGTTGAACTTCAGCGGTTTGAACGGCGACAAGCTTTCTTATACCATTATGGACACTCAAGGTCGTGTTGTGGTGAGCAAAGAGCTCGGAAACCTCAATGGAGTTCGTGTTGAGAATATTGATTTGACTGCTGTTGCTGCAGGAGTTTACTATGTAAACGTGCGCATCGATGAAAGCACTGAAGTGTTGAAATTGATCAAGCAATAATTTAGGTTTTAAGATTTTAAGTTAAGCCCCGGTTGCAACGCAACCGGGGCTTTCTTTTTTCAGTCTATGCTCATAAGAATCAAATAATTCGGTTCGAAAGGATTTTGAGAATGCCTTAAAATTCAGTATACTAGCATTTTGAAACCAAAAACCCAATTTCACATGAGAAAATCTACCTTATTAAATCGTTTGGTAGCGGGCGCTATGTGCTTCTTCTTCCTGCAAGGAGTGAATGCACAAGTGACCTTCACAGCTACTTCAGCTGGATTGCAGCCTGTGTCTGCTACCAGTTACGCGGATTGCGCGGCAGATATGAACCAAGACGGCTTGGATGATATCGTGCGCGTAACTTCTGCGGGTATCTATATCGATTATCAAAATGAAGATGGATCCTTTACGCCATTCTTCCAAAGCATGGCCATTCAAAATCTTCCATCGTGGAGTATTTGCGCAGCTGATATCGATGGCAATGGATTTACGGATTTGCTGCTAGGTGCAGGAAATGCGGTTTCTTTTGTTTACGCCAGTGATGATGGAACATCTTTCACCGAAGATGCTTTTCCTGAATACATCTTTACACAACGTTCAACATTTGCGGATATTGATAATGATGGAAATCTTGATTCATTTTGTTGTCACGACGTGGATCAATGCCACCCTTACCGAAACGTAAACGGTGTTTTGGAATTGGATATGTCATTGATTACAACGTTGGATGTTGGCGGTAACTATGCCGCGATCTGGGTGGACTACGACAATGACTGGGATATCGATTTGTATATCACAAAGTGTCGTGGTGGCGCTGCTGTGGGCGATCCACAACGTATCAATTTGTTGTACAGAAATGACGGCAATGGTGTCTTCACTAGCGTTGGTCCTGAAGCCAATATGAATGACGGAGACCAAAGCTGGGCCACTTCCTTTGAGGATTTTGACAATGATGGTGATTTTGACGCATTTACAGTAAACCACGCATGGGCAAATCGCTTGATGGAAAACAACGGTGACGGTACATTCACTGATATTATTTCAGGTAGCGGTATTAATGCAGCTGATCTAGGTGCTTGGAACTGCGACGCAGGTGACTTCGACAACAATGGTTTCGTAGATATTTTCTCTGAAATGGCTACAGAAATGTATTGGAACAACGGTAATGGCACGTTTAGCGGTGAAAACCTTTCGTTCAATTCGGGTGGTATCGGTGATTTCAACAACGATGGTTTCCTCGATGTTGTTGCTGGTAATACCATGTACATGAACAATGGTAACAACAACAATTATGTGAAATTCAACCTTCAAGGTTTGATGTCTAATAAAACTGCTGTTGGTGCACGTATTGAAATCTATGGTGACTGGGGTATTCAAATTCGTGAAGTACGCGCGGGAGAAAGTTTTGATCCTGCCTCTTCATTGATCACGCATTTCGGTTTGGGTTCAAGTACATCAATTGATCAAGTGGTGGTAAAATGGCCAAGCGGAATGATTACCAGCATTGATAATCCTACAATCAATACTACGCATGATGTGCTAGAAGTTTCGTGCTTGCTCGATCCTGTGAGTATTGCGGTTGATGGAAATACTTCTATTTGTGAGGGACAGAGCGTTACCCTTTCAGCTCCTGCCGGAAATTCTTATGCATGGAGTAATGGTGCAACTACCCAATCTATTGAGGCAGATGCTCAAGGCACATTTAGCGTCATCGTATTCGACGAAGAAGGTTGCGCTGCGATGTCTGATCAAGTGATTGTGGATGTGATCGAAGAAGAAACTCCTGTGATTGCGGCTCAGGGTGAAACTTTCTTTTGCGAAGGAGGCAGTGTTATTTTGACATCTACTGTGGGTGCTTCATACACTTGGAGCAACGGCGGAAATGGTCAAGCCATAGAAGTATCTGAATCGGGTATTTATCATGTTGACATTGCTGGCGCATGTAGCGGTACAGCGTTGTCTTCAAATACGATTGAAGTAACAGTGTTGGCTGCGCCTGCACCTGTTGTTACTGACGTTCAAATTGGTGAACCAGGCACGGCTACTTTGTCTGCCACCGGAAACAATTTGGAATGGTTCGCTACTGAAACGTCAACTGAAGTTTTAGGAACAGGA
Organism: Flavobacteriales bacterium; assembly: GCA_049318685.1. GTDB lineage: Bacteria > Bacteroidota > Bacteroidia > Flavobacteriales_D > Sanyastnellaceae > JAIXWP01. Next base: position 183 of record JBMOFW010000259.1, on the reverse strand, counting down.
GAGACTTTCGAGACACCATTTTTTGATAATACCGTTTCGTATTGGGTACAATCAACAACCAATCATTTTGGAGAACAACAATCAGGTGGTAAAGCTGATGTCACCGGAGCGGGTGGTTTGCCGGCAACAGGTGGTCGTTTGTTTTTCAATGCTACTGAAGAATTCACATTGCTTCAAGTGACT
>JBMOFW010000258.1:0-3053 GCA_049318685.1 Flavobacteriales bacterium | reverse complement strand
AAATCAAACACGTTGAAACAATACTAACAACAAGATAGACCTTCCTCCTCCGACCAGTCGATCGCTCTATCATAATACCCGCGCCATAATCTACAACGATGGTCAAAAACAAGATCAGAATGTAGACTGGAATCAAATACATGTAGAAAAAACAACTCACCAGAAGTAACCAAATCTTCTGTGCAAGCGGCTTCTCTTTTAAAAAGAACCAATGGACAACAAAAACAACAATCAGAAAAATGACAAATTCGACTGAATTGAACAGCATAATCTAAGGTTAAGGTAAAAACTATCCAACAGTAAAAGTAGCCATTAGCCACTTGTTCCAAACATTCTTTTCGAAAGAAAACATGACCACTTTGTCTCGTGACATACCAAAACTGATATCTGCGGTGTAACGCTCTTTGATAAAAAATTCAAATCCTGTACTGAAATACCCACCAAAGCCCACTCCCGTGGGAGAATTCTGTAGTGTCGTCAACTGATTTGGATTTGAAGCACCAACAAAAAGATCATAATAGTTCTCACCTATGCGCAATCGATTTTTCTCCACTTTCGTTCCCAACATGCATCCCCCAAATTGAAAGAAATAATTCATCATTGGATTGACTTCCCAACCTTGACGAAATCCTAGATTCGCTTCAAAGCGCTGCTCATTCCCACTTATCTCAAAGGTGCGCACATCCTGTTGTGCATTCTGTTGCTGGGTTGTTCCAATAAATCGAATAGTAAAAACATCTACACTCTTCAATTTCATGGTATTGAAATTAAAAATGAAGGCAGAATACTTGTTTACATTATACTTCAACTGAATTCCAATATTGAATGCCGGACTATACCGCATATTCATCGGATATGTATCATAGGGAATCTCGTAGCCGGTCGCATTGAATTCATTTGTAATCTGCTGATACGTCTGAAGAAATCGACTGGCGTCTAAGCGTTCATCTATCGAATACAACTGAATATCATCCGGGCGATCAAGCAAATCCACCGCTCCTGTTCCATTATAAAAACTGGCCGTTTTCTTATTGCCGAAGTACGTACCTAAATTGATACCGATGCTCAATCCGCGATACTCCTTGTCTTCTTCCTCCTCTTCCATCTCCTCATCATCTTGAGCAAGAATCCCAAGTGGGAGCAGTAAAAGGAAACCAAACAGTAAAAAATAACCTTTTCGCATACATGTTGTTTGAACAAAGATAACCATCTCCTCCTTTAATCCTTTCAACCTCCAATCCGAAAAAGTATATTTGCCCATGCGCTTTGCCATTACTGATATCGAAACAACCGGAAGTCATGCCTCAGCGTGCAGTATTATTGAAATTGGCATTTGTGTGGTTGAAAACGGAGTCATTATAGAAGAATTCCATTCATTACTCCACCCCGCAAAACCACTCCCCCCTTTCATCAAAGCACTTACCGGCATCGATGATGAAATGCTCGCCGCTGCGCCCTCTTTTTATCAAATAGCCGACGAACTCGAGGCCATCTTTCAAAATGCCGTATTTGTGGCGCACAATGTCAACTTCGACTACAGCTTCATAAAAGCCGAATTTGAAGCCATCGAAAAAACATTCACTCCCGCTCGACTTTGTACGATTAAGCTTGCGCGCAAAGCCTTTCCCGGGATGAAGTCCTACGGACTCGGCAACCTGTGTAGGGATCTTGAAATTATCAACGACGCTCCTCACCGCGCTCTTGGAGATGCGCGTGCAACAACAATTCTGTTCAACCAATGCATCGATCGCATCGATCCGACAGATTTAAAAAAAATGCTCGGCAGAAATACCACTGAAGCATTTCTTCCACAACACATCGATCGCAAAGATTATGACCGCCTTCCCGAACGCACAGGAGTATATTATTTCCTAGATCAATCCGGAAAACCCATATACATCGGCAAAGCGAAAAACATCAAAAAACGTGTCAGACAACATTTTGGTGGCGATCTCGAATCTTCCAAACTTCAAGGTTTCATCAAAGAAATTCACCATATCGACTTTCGTGAAACCGGTCAAGAATTAATCGCTTTGCTCTGGGAAGATGCTGAAATAAGAAAACACTGGCCCAAATACAATAGAGCTCAAAAAAATCGCGTGGCGAAATATGACGTGATCTCCTATTCTGATCAACGAGGTTATTTGCGATGGGCAGTGCACAAATCAATAAAAGGACAACAAGCGCTCAAATCATTCACTTCATCCATATCTGCGCGCTCTTGGATGATTGAACAAGCAGAAAAATACGCGATCGATCTGCGACTCATTGGCATGGACGCCCTCATCGAAAAAAAAAGATATGCCCTCCTTCGAATCGCATAACCACGCCATGTTAGAAGCCATGGAGAAAATAAAAGAGGAAGAAAAATCCTACGTCATCCACCACATGGGCAAAGCAAAGGGAGAACGCGCCTTTATTCTTATCGAAAAAGGGACATTTAAAGGAATTGGATTTTCACCTTATGAGGTACAAATTTCCAATTTAGAACATTTATCTGATTTCTTGGAACCACTTCCAGTAACCGAAATCAATCAAAGTATTGCTTTGTCGTACATCGAAAATCCGCGCGGTTGGCAAGTCGAAGCCATCTAGCGCTTTTTCATGCGATAGATCCGAATCTTTTCCAGGGAATTTTTATCATTCAATCGATGCAGCAATTGATCGAACCAGCCGGGTTCAATCGTGGTCATGTATTCCAAATCGGCAAATTCTTGAATGTATTGAATACGCTGATCGATATCTTCATCATTATAAAACAGAATGTAATTCGGTATCAGTCGAGGTGTAATGGTATTCTTGGTAGACTCTTCGACACTTTCCATGTTTTGAAAATCACCTGGAATATCTGTGCCTTTGCGAAACACATAATACCACGACCAAGTATTGGCGTAAAACTGCGGCACCAATGTTCCTCCCTCAGAATATGAAAACTCTTGAATGAAATTTTTACAATCACCTTGATTGGCTAAATACAGCATGGCTTCTACTCTGCTTCGCTTTGAATAAGTGGTGCTGAATACCAACAAGGCCATGATGTTGATCGACCAGAA
>JBMOFW010000257.1:0-3057 GCA_049318685.1 Flavobacteriales bacterium | reverse complement strand
AATTTTATCAATTTCTTCCTTTCTTTACCTCCCCGAAACACCTATTGAGCCATTAAGCTTATGCGCCTGTCAATTATGCAGCCCTACTTTTTACCTTATATTGGTTATTTTCAACTCATTGCGGCATCAGATCTATTTATTCTCTATGACAACATCAAATATACAAAAAAAGGTTGGATTAACCGCAATAGAATATTGCAAAATGGCAGAGACAATCTCTTCTCACTTCCATTGAGGAAAGATTCGGACTTTCTTGATATTGGGGAAAGGGAGATTTCTGAAAATTTTAACCGAAGTAAATTGCTTAATCAATTCAAAGGAGCCTACGCTCACGCACCTTATTTTACAAAGACCTTCCCACTTCTTGAGCAAATTATAAATTGCGAAGATCGCAATTTATTTCGCTTCATTCATCATTCTTTAATAAAGACTTGTGAACATTTAGGTATTAGTACTGAGGTTCGTATTTCCTCTCATATAGAGATCGATCACAACTTAAAAAATCAAGATAAGGTTCTTGCCTTATGTAAAGCGCTCAAAGCAGATACCTATATCAATGCGATCGGTGGTATTGATATTTATAGTAAAGATGAGTTTGAAATAAATGGTATCGAGCTGAAGTTTATCAAATCAAAGCCATTTGAATATGAACAATTGAGTAAAGATTTTGTCCCGTGGCTCTCCATTATCGATGTGATGATGTTTAATCCATTTGAACCCATCCTCGATTGCATTTTGAATAACTATGAATTGATCTGAACTATGTTTTATTGGAAGAAGCTAGGTAAAGTATTTACCCCACAAGAAGTAAAAGGTCAGTCTTGGCTTTATGAATTTGCCCAAGCACCAGCAACATTAGTAATTGATGATGTTGTACGTGTATATTTCTCCTGTCGCCCTCCAGCCGACAGTAACGGACAATATGTAAGCTATTCTGCCTTCTTAGATCTAGATCGTACCAACCTGTTCAATGTTCGCCAAGTTTCTGAGCAACCTATTCTGAGTTTAGGTGGACTCGGAGAATTTGATGAATTCGGAATCTATCCAGTCTCGGTAATCAAAGATGGGCATGATGTCCGTTTATACTACGCTGGTTGGACACGCTGTGAATCAGTCCCATTCAATGTTGCTATAGGCTGTGCAACTAGTAAAGATAACGGCAAAACATTCAAAAAGCTTGGTAATGGCCCAGTACTTAGTTATTCGCATGATGAACCATTCGTTATAAGTGGACCGAAGATCCGTCACTACCAAGGACTTTGGTATCTCTTCTACATTGCTGGACGCAAATGGAAGATAGTTGATGAGCGAGCTGAACCAGTATACAAAATCCGTATGGCAACATCGCAGGACGGCATTTACTGGAACAAGCTCAATGTAGATATTATCGAAAGCCGCATTGAGGAAGACGAGGCACAGGCTAGCCCCGATGTATTCTACGCGAACGGCATCTACCATATGTTCTTTTGCTTCCGCTATAGCAGTTACTATCGAAGCAAACAAAATGGTTATCGAATTGGCTACGCCTCAAGCACTGACCTAAGAAATTGGGTGCGTGACGATAGCAAAGCTGGAATCGATGTTTCAGATGAAGGTTGGGATGCCCAAATGATAAGCTATCCCCATGTGTTTGATCTCGATGAAAAAACATACCTAATGTATCTCGGCGACCAAGTTGGTCGATATGGTTTTGGACTAGCAGTATTGGAAGGAGTCTTGGCATAAACAATGAAATGGCATAAACTCGGCAAGATATTTGATCCTATACAGTTCAGCCTACCGAATGACTGTATAAACTTTGCACAATCACCACAAACACTGGTATTCGATGACTACGTGCGGATTTATTTCTCTACTCGTGCGCTGGACAAAGACGGAAAGTTTTTGAGCCATATTGCATTCGTTGATATGCGTAAGAATCTGCGCGACATTATCCACGTAGCTGATAAGACGGTTATCTCGCTTGGTGGTCTGGGATGCTTTGATGAGCATGGAATTTTTCCGTTCAATGTGTTGCGCCACGGTGATTTAGTGTACGGTTATACCTGTGGCTGGAGTCGGCGGGTCTCGGTTTCTGTAGATACCGCCATCGGACTTGCCATTAGTCACAATGACGGATTGACTTTCAAACGTATCGGAGACGGACCTGTGCTTGCTGCATCTTTGCATGAACCCTACTTAGTCGGTGATGGCTGCGTAAAGATTTTTGGTGATACGTTCCACATGTGGTATATATTCGGCACTGGATGGAAACAATATGTATTTGATGCCATGCCTGATCGAACCTATAAGATTGGTCATGCAGTTTCTAAAGATGGTATCCAATGGGTGAAAGATGAGGCGCAACAAATTATTTCGGATAAACTGGGTGTGGATGAAAGTCAAGCGTTACCAACTGTAATCAAAATAGATGGGCGATATCACATGTTTTTTTGCTATCGTCAGTCATTTGATTTTCGTAAAAACAAAGATAGAAGCTATCGTATCGGACATGCGTGGTCGGACGATATACAAAGCTGGACAAGAGATGATGAAAATCCGCAAATTAAAGGTACCCCGAATGAATGGGACAGCGATATGCAGTGCTATCCGCATGTGTTTGAGTGCGACAATCAAATCTATTTACTTTATAACGGCAATGAGTTTGGGCGTAATGGCTTCGGACTAGCGAAGCTGGAGCTATGAAGCAATCGCTCAAATTTTGTGTAGACTGTGCGACTGAAACACAGATTGCAGAGCATCTTATGTTCTGTGATAAGACTTTTATACCACCCTTGAGTGAGCGGGTTGAGATTTACAACTATGCTCGTAAAATTACTACACATGCAACACGCTTTGAGTTGTGGGCAACCGACAATTTGGTAGGACTGGTGGCAATGTATTGTAATGACTATGAGAAGCGCGTAGCCTACATCACCAGTATTAGCGTCTTGTCGAGATGGCAATGTCAAGGTGTTGCTTCCAAACTCATTCAACACTGTATAAGCCATGCATCTAAGCAAGGTTTTTTTTACATTTCACTGGAGGTTGACAAACTAAACAAGCCAGCAGTTACTT
>JBMOFW010000256.1:0-3086 GCA_049318685.1 Flavobacteriales bacterium | reverse complement strand
AAATCACGAAGGGTGCAATGGCCATCGGCGATGGGGAAGTTTCTGACTACCATGCTACTTCTTCCAATTATGCATATAATTTGAAAAACAACTTGCTTGTTTCCGTCAAAGGAACCACACACCAAATCACCAACAACAAAGACGGTGTTGTGAGCGGTCAAAGTATTTCTCGAAATGAATATGGTATTGAAAAAGGAACTTTCTGGAGCAATACTGGTGACTATCTTGCTTTTTACGAAAAAGATGAAAGCAATGTGACTTTCTACCCGTTGACGAACTACAAAACAGAACCGGCGACTATTCGCAATATTCGTTATCCTATGGCGGGCGGTGCAAGTGAAATCGTTCGTGTTGGTGTTTACGATGTTGCCAATAAAAAAACAGTTTATTTAAATTTATCAGATTCCGAAACAGATCAATATTACGCCACCAACCTCGCTTGGAGTCCCGACAATACATTGTATATCGTTTGGATGAACCGTCAAACAACGGAATTGCGTTTGATTGCTTACGATATCAAAACAGGAAAAAAACGCGCCGAACTTTTTACCGAAAAAGATGACAAATGGGTAGAACCGGTAAAACCCATTACGTTTATTCCAAACCAACCCAATCAATTCCTATGGTACAGCTATCGTGATGGTTTCCATCAATGGTATAAATACGATACATCTGGAAAACTATTAGCGAAAATGAACCTCACTTTCGAAATGACGGACTTCATCGGATTTGATAGCAAGAATGAATATTTCTTTGCCATGGGAACCGGTGAAAACCCCACGGAAATGCATGCCTATCGGGTGAAACTAAGTGACATGACGGCTCAAAAAATCACGTCTGTTCCGGGAGTCCACCGCGTAAGTATTTCAGGTAGCGGTAAATTCATGTTGGATAGCTATTCGAGTGTTACTATTCCCAATAAAATTGATTTGACCCTAATAGGCGGTAAGAACGTTGCAAACTTGCTTACAGCTAAAGATCCTTTGGAAAACAAAGCCATTGGCACTACCGAAATTTTTGAAATCAAAGCAGAAGATGGTACACCATTGTGGTGCAGAATGATTAAGCCAAGTCATTTCGACCCAAAGAAAAAATATCCTGTCGTGGTCTATGTGTATAATGGCCCTCACGTGCAGTTGGTCACCAACACATACTTAGGCGGTGCTTCATTGTGGATGCACTACCTAGCCGAAGAAGGCTATCTTGTATTCACTGTTGATGGACGCGGATCCATGAATCGTGGGAAAGCATTCGAACAAGCCATACATCGTCAACTGGGTTCGGCCGAAATCGCCGACCAACTCAGCGGAGTCAATTGGCTTAAAAAACAAGCTTATGTGGACCCCAACCGCCTCGGTGTGCACGGATGGAGCTTCGGTGGATTTATGACTACCGGCCTGATGCTACGCACCCCCAATATCTTCAAAGTCGGCGTCGCAGGAGGCCCTGTAATCGACTGGTCGTTGTATGAAGTGATGTATACGGAGCGCTATATGGATATGCCTCAAGAAAATGAAGCCGGCTACAAAACAGCAGATTTAACCCAATACGTGAAAAATCTGAATGGCAAACTGCTCATGATTCATGGAGCTGATGACGATGTGGTCGTTATGCAACACAACATCAAGTTTCTCAAAACGTGCATTGACAACGGTAAACAAGTCGATTTCTTTGTTTACCCAGGGCATCCGCACAATGTACGCGGAAAAGACCGAGTGCATCTAATGACTAAAGTGATCGACTATTTCAAAGCCAACCTATAAGGAATAAACCGTATTTTGCACCAAAATTCAAAAGACCATTCATCAAATATGGAAACAACAGAAGCATTGAAAAATACCGCCCTCTCGCATGTGCATATTGGCCTCGGAGCGAAAATGGTTCCCTTCGCCGGCTACAACATGCCTGTGCAGTATAAAGGATTAATCGAAGAACACCATTGCGTGCGCAACAATGTCGGTGTTTTTGATGTTAGCCACATGGGCGAATTTTGGGTGAGTGGTGATCGCGTGTTGGACTTCCTTCAATACATGACCACCAATGATGTTTCTAAACTCTATGATGGTAAAGTGCAATACAGCTGTATGCCCAATGCAACAGGCGGAATTGTCGATGACTTGCTGGTATACCGTCAAACTGAAAATAAATACATGCTTGTGGTCAATGCTTCCAACATTGACAAAGATTGGAATTGGTTGCAACTAGAGGCCAGCCGATTTGGTGTAGAAATGGTGAACGTCAGCGAGGAAACATCTTTGCTCGCTGTTCAAGGTCCTAATGCTACCAAGGTGTTGCAAAAATTGACTAGCATGGACTTGGGAAGCATGGAGTATTATACTTTTCAAACAGGCACTTTCGCAGGTCATGAAAATATTTTGATTTCAACCACGGGTTATACAGGAGCCGGCGGTTTCGAAGTGTATTTCCCGAATGCTGTTGCTGAAGATATCTGGAATAAAATCTTTGAAGCCGGCGCTGATTTAGGCATTCAGCCTATTGGATTGGGAGCTCGCGATACGCTACGTCTCGAAATGGGTTTCTGCTTATACGGAAATGATATTGATGATACCACTTCTCCAATTGAAGCCGGTTTAGGTTGGATCACCAAATTCACGAAAGAATTCATGAATTCAGCCACATTCAAAGCCCAAAAAGAAAATGGCACTAACCGCAAGTTAGTTGGCTTCGAAATGATTGACAAAGGAATTCCACGCCATGGGTATGAGGTTGTTAGCCCTGATGGCCATCCTGTGGGAATCGTAGCTAGCGGCACACAAAGCCCTAGTCTCGGCAAAGCCATCGGTTTGGGATACGTCCCAACGGCCAGCGCCAAAGTAGGCAGTGAAATTTATATCGGCATTCGAGGCAAAGCCCTAAAGGCCGTTGTAGTTCCTATTCCATTCTATAAAAACGCCTAGTTCAATACATGGTTCCGATCTCTGAAAGAAAACTCGTCGAGGTATGCTACACTCCTGGTCAATATCATTTGTATCAGGAGCAATTTGAAATTGTGGTTGTCATTGTTGTACTTCGCGCTACCAGCGCCATTGCATCTGCATTGCATCACGGTGTCAAGAGCATTATAC
>JBMOFW010000255.1:0-3097 GCA_049318685.1 Flavobacteriales bacterium | reverse complement strand
GGGTGGAGGGAGATTTTTATATTGGGCGCACGCAGTTTGATTCTCCTGAAGTCGATAATGAAGTATTGATTGATAAGAAGGATTTGTATTTGCGCATTGGTGATTTTGTGCAGGTGGTGATTGACAGCGCTGAGCATTATGATCTTTACGCTTCTGTAGTTTCATGACCAAACAAACAAGCACTCAAAATCAAATTAACGACCCCGGCTTTGGTGAAAAGGTAGGCGGAGCTTCCCGTCGCATCATCAATAAAGACGGTTCGTTCAATATTCAACGTGTTGGTGGCGAAGGTGGATTTCGTAATTTGTATCAGCACTTGATGCAGCTTTCCAACGGCATGTTTTTTTTAGTCGTGCTTGGAGGTTTTATTTTGATCAATGTTGTTTTTGCATGTCTCTACTATTTGGTGGGTCCCGAACATTTGATCGGTGTTCGTGGTGCGAACCCTGTAGAACATTTTCTTGATTGTTTTTATTTTTCAGCACAAACATTTACAACCGTTGGTTATGGAGCGATTGCTCCACGCGGGGTCATGGCCAGTACTCTGGCCTCATTGGAGGCTTTACTCGGTTTGTTGGCTTTAGCGATCGCAACAGGTTTGTTGTATACCCGTTTTTCTCGCCCGAAAGCCAAGTTGCGTTTTAGTGAAAAGGCCGTTCTTGCTCCTTTTGAGGAAGGGAACGCGTTGATGTTTCGTTTTGTAAATGCACGTAATAATGTGTTGATGAACTTGACAGCGCAGGTTATTTTAACGATGCGCGAGACGGCCGATCCGGCTTCAGATCGCAAGTATTATGGATTGGAATTGACGATCAAAGAAGTTCTGTTTTTAGCCATGACCTGGACCTTGGTTCACAAGATCAATGATAAAAGCAAGTTGAACGGGTTGACCCATCAGGATCTCTTGGATCGTGGAGCGGAGATATTGATCTTAGTCAGCGGTTATGACGATACATTTTCTCAGACAATTCATACGCGATATTCTTATGCCGCCGATGAAATTGTTTGGGGAGCAAAATTCGTCAAGGCATTTTCAACAGATGAAGAAGGCGTGGTGAGAATGGATTTAGCAAATATTGATTTGTATACTGAAGCTACACTTAATACATAAAACGATGTCAAATTTCGGAATAGGTGCAAAAATTTCACACCCTCAATTTGGTGAGGGCGTTGTGTTTGGGGCGGATGATTACAAATACCGCATTTTTTTCAAAGAGCATGGTGAAAAAGAGCTAGGAAAAGCTTTTGATGGATATCAATTGATCGAAGCGGCTCCTGTGCAAGCGTCAACAGTAGAGTTGGAAGACGTCGTATCGGCCGTGAAGAATGTATTTGATATGTATTATGATGCGGCCGAAGTGGTAGAACTCGGCGATCGTTGGGAAGGTGGAGAAATGCTTCTTCAACCGCGCGATCGCTCACTGAAACCGAAGGAAATTCCAATTGAAAACTTCTTTCACAAGATTGTAATGTTGCGGGATCGTTTGCGCGTTTTAGAACAAAAACTCAACGCGCACACGAAGCTTAGCGATGAGGATAAAGTGGATATGCAACAATACATCACCCGTATTTATGGCTCTTTGACCACGTTCAATGTGCTTTTCAAAAGCAAGAATGATTGGTTTGTGGGCGAAAGCAGCAAGAAGGACGACGAATAATGACGCTTGTTTCGATATATGCATTGCCGGTGATGGAAACCTTTTACACCGTGCAAGGAGAAGGAGCATATGCGGGGCATCCTGCATTTTTCATCCGCCTTGCAGGTTGTGATGTGGGGTGTGTATGGTGCGATGTAAAAGAAAGCTGGAATGCGGAAGATCATCCTGTGATAGTAGTAGATGATTTGGTGCAACAAGTGCTCGATACCAATGCGCCTTTGGTCGTGGTGACTGGTGGAGAACCGACCATGTACGATTTAAGTTATTTGACGGCGAAGCTCAAAGAAAATGGCTTGCGCACCCATATCGAAACCTCGGGAACCAACGAGTTGACAGGGGAATGGGATTGGGTTACTTTTTCACCGAAGAAATTCAAAGCACCTGTGGAGTCCATTTATGGACAAGCGCATGAACTAAAAGTGATTGTGTTTAATAAAACAGATTTGGAATGGGGACAACAACATGCTCAGCGTTGCAGTCCGCATTCAAAAAAGTATTTACAAGCAGAGTGGGATCGTCGTGATGAGATTTATCCGCTGATTTTGCAATACATTACTTCCAATCCGGAGTGGAGTATCTCCATTCAAACGCACAAGTATCTCGGTGTTTTATAAGCATTTTCTTATTCTCACCAATCTTGTGCTTCTTTCTTGCGCATAATGGTGAATACACGAGACACGTTGAATCCGAAGTGAATATCGCCTTCTTTCCAAATGCCGACTGTTTCTGTGATGAATCCGGGTTCGGTCATCGCCGTGCTATTGGTGAAATGCAGTTGGAAGACGTGCCCCCCTGTTTCGATGTCAACACCAATAGAGGCAGAGTTGGTAAACTCGCTGCCGATTTGATTGGGCAGCACGTAGAAATATTCTGCATTGATGGAAAGACGTTGCGTGAGTTTGTATCGGCCGAGGCCACCAATGGCGTACACATCATTTTTATCCGCTTCTGTCGCTACCATATTTCGGTGAATAAGGGTAGGACTCATTTGAAGAGAAAAATTGTTGTTGATTTTACTACCGATAAGCAGTTGGTGCGAATAATATAGACGAGAAGAAAAGTAGTTTTCTCGTTCTGGATATTGCCATTTTATGGTATTGCAAACGATCGATGAAAACCAGGTCATGGTAATTGGCATATTGCGTTTGCCTTTGCTTTGACGGAGAATTTTGTATTTCACAAAACCATCAAAAGCTTTGTTGAAGCTAGCACGACCTACACCCACCATCAGACGATCGTTGATGCCGTATTCCAAGCCAAGTCGCAGAGTTGCACCATCCAATCCGAAGAGTTCATAGGCACCAGTATTGATAAATCCGAATCGGTGAGAGATGCGGAAGTCGAGCACGCCTCCGGCCACGTTTTCAATGGTATGTCCGTTGATGTTGCGTGTGCCTTTGAAAGTGGCCGTGGTGTAATCTATGGTTTCTTCTTCTCCA
>JBMOFW010000254.1:0-3114 GCA_049318685.1 Flavobacteriales bacterium | reverse complement strand
TTTGTTCTGCAACCGTTAATGAAGCACTCGTTTCTCCTACTAGCGGTCCGTTTTGATTATACCATTGAATATTTTCGGTGAAATTTGCTTGTAAAGTGGTTGTTTCGCCGGCACAAAGAATAGAAGGGCCTGTTACGGTTATCGTTGGCGAAAGCAAGGGGGACACGAAAATGTAATCTTCTATGGTTAAGCTAGAAGTACCACATCCTCCATCAATCATAAGGGTCACATCGAAGCTGCCGGCCGAAGGATAGCAAACAGAAGTAGGGGAATCAGCATTCGATGAAGAGGAAGGACTTCCATCAAAATTCCAAGTTAGATTTCCTGTCCCGACAGTTTCATTATAAAAATCAATACAATCTCCTGCACATATTGAAGTTGACGATGCGGAAAATCCTGCTGAAGCAATACTTCCTCCGTTGGTAGCGCCTGGTGTTGGTGCTTGACCACCCGATTGCCAATCACCGCCGTCGCAGGCTCGATTAATTGTAAATCCTTCATTATTGGATTGCGAAGCCACCCCGACGAAAATGGGATTGCTTTGTGAAAGCGGAATAGTTTGCGGATTGCATGTGCCGATTGGATCGGTAGTAAAGGAGGGCGTTGCAGAAAATTGGCCTGTTCCCCAGAACACGCCGTCTTGAAATTCTCCAAAAGGATCTACAAAGGCAAGTTGCTCATTGCTATTGGTGAAAATACCAATTTGATTCGATCCACCGGAAGTGCATCCACATGAACCTAGGTCGATATCAACGGCTACTCCGGAATTGATAGATCCGATAACAAGAAAACCATTGGGTTCGATGAACGTGCCAGTAGGAAAAGTGACAGCAAAATCGCCATCTGTAATGACATAGCAACTGATATCAATACTCGATGTACAAGTATTGTAAAGTTCAAACCACTCTCCGGTGCTCGGTGTGCAACTCCCGTCGCAGGCGCCGGCTGCATTGACCAATACTTCATTGATAACTACGCATTGCGATTGAGCGACAAAGGCAGAAATACTCAAAAGGAGTGTTGAGAATAGGTGTTTAAATGCCATGCATTTTTTATTGGGTGGGCAAAGGTAGTTTTTGGTATCAGTCTAGAGTGTTTTCTTTATTAAGGAATTATGAAAAAAAAAAGGTCAACGCGCAGTACGTTGACCCTTTTTTACAAAGAGGTATGTATTTGGTTATTAGTTGGCTTTGAAATAGAGACGGGTAATGAAGATACCTTGACCATCATCTTTTCCTGAATCACTTTCCACACCGCTGGCAACAAATGCGAGTTCGTAGCCTTGAGCAGCCATTTCATTGAGTTTAGATACGATCAATGCATCATTAGAAGCGATGTTTTGAAAATTGATTCCCACCATTGAGAAGAAATTGAGCATTTTGGTTTCACGGAAAGAATCGATTTTGATGTCTGAACGATCAACGTCTCCTTGCTTAGAATCTTTCCCCTCAGAACGAGCGGTAGTAAAAGAGTTGTAGTCGAGGTCGGTAGTTGTTTCGATCATGCGTGAACGACCAGTACCACCGGGGAGGATAGATTCCACGAGTGTGATCACTTTGTATTTAGCGATTCCAGGTTGAACTTCGGCAGGTTGTAACGCGTGTTCTTTGGTGTTAGCGAAAGCGAAGAATGTTGCAGAAGTTGCAGCCGCCACAATAAGGGCGGTGAGAATAATTTTTTTCATCTTGGTTTAATTTGATACAGTGAAGATATGTGAATTTTCACAAATAGTTAACGAAAATCGTGCCAGTTCGCCGGGGGACGCTTTGTTCTTTGCCTCAGTAATGAGCTGCCGGCGCTGTGCCCCGCTCGTGCGGGGGTGTAACCTGCTTCGCAGGTGTGTGCGTCGCTGCGCTCCGGTGTAACCCGCATGCGGGTGTGTAACCTGCTTCGCAGGTGTGTATTTATAGACCCTCTCCTTTGGAGAGGGGTTGGGGTGAGGCAACTTTCGCTGCTCCGATGTACTTCAAATTACTTCATCCTTCATCCTTCAAACTTCATCCTTCGACGAGCTTCGCTCCCATGTATTTGAATTCAACATTCTCAACCTATAAACATCCCAACCTATACACATCCGAATCTATAAACATCCCAACCTATAAACATCAGAACCTACAAACATTTGAACCTATAAACATCCGAACCTTCAAACTTGGGTTATTCCATGTTGGGAAGACTGAGGTACATCCGCGCATCGAGCGTGAGTTCGCCGATGTCGAGTTTATGCCGGATTGTTTTTTGCAATTCTTCTTGATCGTAATGACGTAATTGTTGACCGATGGCATCGAGAGAAATGGGGCCAAGGAGAAGAAGTTCGGTGAGATCGGACCATATGTGTTCGAAGCGATTTACATTCAATCCTTTTTTAGCATGCTTACGACATACATCGCATTGACCGCATGCTTCCACATCTTTTTCACCAAAATATTCAAGCAATTGGATACTTCTGCAAGTGTCTTTTTCGAGGTAGCGCACCATCGCTTCTACACGATCCATTTCTACTTTCATGCGATCGTCATAGATCTCGGCGGAAATGCGCAAATGCTCTGCCTGCTCGCGTCCGGTGAGGAAAGTCAATTTAGGCGTGTCAGAAGCGGGAAGATAATCCAACACATTGTTCTTTTGAAGCAAGTGCAAAAGGTGAATGACTTCTTTCTCTGTACTTCGCATCTGTCGAGCAATATCACCTTCTCGAATGCCGACATACTGATCAAACAAGCCACCATACATTCTCAAAAGCAATTTGATGAAGGCATCTAATTGCGGATGTGCTACTTGAAAGCTGTACAAGTCTGGCTTTTGCATGGAGAAGGTGAGGCGCGCTGGCATCATCACACTTTCTGAAAGCGCTATGTATCCGGCCGCTTCCAAAATTTGAAGCGCATACATGGTTTCAGCAGCTTGCAATTGAAAGGTCTTGACGAATTCTGCAAGATGAAATTCAAACTGTATGTCTTTTCCTGCACCGATGGCTAATTGATAGTGATTGCCAACGGCGTTATAAATCTTTCGAATATGGTCTATCGGCGGGAACTTGGCTTTGGCACGTTCTCTTAGCAATAGTATATCGCCTTTGTTGTAGAGCAATGCACCATAAGCTTGTTGTCCATCTCG
>JBMOFW010000253.1:0-3193 GCA_049318685.1 Flavobacteriales bacterium | reverse complement strand
GCCGGAGAAGATCATGGTGGCGCCACCGAGCGTGATGATATTCATGGTATTGCCATTGAACACGTGAATGACTAAGTAGCCTAAAATAGTCGCTGCCACAATCTGCGGAATCACGATAAAGAAGTTGAATACGCCCATAAAGAAACCCATGCGCTCTGCTGGAAGCGAACCTGCCAACATTGCATACGGCATGGAAAGAATACTGGCCCAGGCCACACCCACCATGCCCATCGTTACGGCAATCATGGTCGGATCATGCGCAAAGCGCAAAGCAATCAAACCAATACCACCGATGATCAAACAAATCATGTGGGTTTTCTTTCTATTGGTATAACGCGCAATCACCGGAATGAGAAAGGCGAACAATGCCGCTACACCATTGCGAATAGAAGAACACACGCCCAACCAATCTGCACCGTTGTTGTATTCGGTTTGCACTCGGGTGAGTATCGCTTTTTCTTGATCATTCATAATCGGGCTTTCTACATAGTAATTGGCGAGATTGATGGAGATTGCTAATGCCTCTTTGCCTTGTTGAAACTGAATGGCATCAGCGGCATCTGTTTTCAAATTGCGCAATTGTTTAAGATCGTCTGGCTTGCCTTGAAAATTGGCCAACTGATCATTGATATCCTTCTCCATTTTTTGAAAAAGCGGCATATCCACTTTCATATCATAGATGGTCGATGTCACCGCGTTGGTAGAATAAATCCACATCGCAAAAAGTGAAAACCAAGTGAAGAATTGCACCCAAGCCAATTGGCGCATCGTTTTGGGCATGCGCGCGATGCCGGTGAACGGCTCAATAAGTGCTTTGCGTAAAGATGTCTTTTTACGTTCTGCTTTAAACTCCTCCATGTCTTGTGGTGGAATTTCTTTCGCTGTAAATACGGTGTACATCACGGCGAGCAGAAATACAGCTCCGCCCAGATAAAACGACCATTTCACGGAATCAGGAATCACTCCGCTGGCGGCTTTATTTGACAAATGAAATACATTGGTAAACACCCAAGGCAACATGGCCGCAATGACCGAACCGGCACCAATAAAAAAGCTTTGCATGGCGAAGCCCATGGTGCGTTGCTCCGAAGGCAATTTGTCTCCTACAAATGCTCGGAATGGTTCCATGCTCACATTGATGGACGCATCGAGAATCCAAAGCATACCACCTGCCACCCAAAGTGCCGGTGAATTGGGCATCACAAGCAAAGCCAAAGACGCAAGAATGGCTCCTATGAAAAAATATGGGCGACGTCGGCCCCAGTAAGGATGCCATGTGCGATCACTCAAATAGCCGATAATAGGCTGAACCAACAATCCAGTCAATGGCGCAGCAATCCACAAAATTGGAATTTCGTCTTTGTTGGCACCGAGGGTTTCGAAGATGCGGCTTACATTGGAGTTTTGCAATTCAAATCCGAACTGAATACCGAGAAAACCGAAGCTCATGTTCCAGATTTCCCAAAAGCCGAGTTTGCGTTGTTGCATGCGTGGATGGTTTGGTTTTGTGAAGCAAGATATAAAAAAAGTGTACAAAGTACACTTAGATCAATATGACTTTCTATAAAAGCAAAAGCCGCCCACAAGGGGCGGCTTTTGAAAATTTATTGTGATATCAGAATTACTTCTGAACCATCATACGTTGTGTCATTACTTGACCATTGTAAACCATTTCTACCATGTACATACCGGCAGCCAATGGACGATCGAAGTTCACTGTAGTGAAGAGTGCTCCGTCAACAACGTAACGGTTGCTCCATACTACGCGACCAGATGCATCCATGATGCTGATATTTACACTTTCAGACTCGATACCAGCGATGTTCAAGTTAACTGACTCACCAGCGTTCGGGTTTGGATACAATGAAGCGAATACACCACCTTCGTTGATCTTGTCAACAAGAACAACTTCAGTACCTGGATTCTCCATTACCATGCTTGGAGCAACACCAGCAATCAAGACTTCACGAACTGTACCGAATGTACCAGGACCGTAAGCGAATACTGGACGAACTTGCAATTTATAGCGTCCACCAGTGTGGAAAGCTGGAGCAGTTGCAGCGTTCAAGCGGATGAAGCGTGAAGTTGAACCAGAGTTGATGGTATCTGCGAGACCAATGTTAGTCAACAAAGTTGGATCAATCTCTTGAATTCTCCAATCGTAGCTCACTACGTCACACAACCATGGCTCACCGGCCACGAATGAGTTGAAAGCACGTGGGTTAACACCTACTCCAGAGCTAGAATCAGATGTACGAAGAGCTACTACTGGGTGAGCACTGATGTTCACGCTGCAAGAAGCTCCAACGAGAGAAACTGTAGTAGTACCAGCACCACCAGGAAGTGTCACGATGTAGTTAGCTGTTACAGTTGCAGTGTAGTTCGTGCTATAACGAAGACCACCAGACAATACGTTACCACCGTTACCGGTTACAGTATTCAAACCAAACAAGGTTGTTGTTGTGCTTGAACCAGTGTAGTTGTTTGTACCATCAGTGAAGGCTACAGAGTAACTTGTAGCTCCAGTCCAAATGCTCTTGAAGTTAGAACAGATGCTAGAGTATGATGAACCATAAGCACAACCTGAAGTACCGAATGCTTGAGCGCAGATGGTGAACGAAGCAGGTGATGCAGATTGGTTGATTACGCGCACAGCGTAAACAGTGGAAGGAGTCAAACTTGTGGCTACCAATACTTCATCAGAGTTAGCAGTATTGTTGTTAACAGCAGCTACAATAGTAGTGGTACCTGTTGCATCCATCAATTGAAGCGATACGTCTCCAGAAGCACCGGTAGTAGCAATGCGGTATGCCGATGATGTCGCAGTGAAGCGATACCAAACGTCGTCACCTACAACACCAGCAACACCGTCAGATGCACCTACAACAGTACCATTCACGTTTGCACATGAAGGATAAGTTGGAGTAGACATCAATTGAGCAGTAGC
This sequence comes from Flavobacteriales bacterium, assembly GCA_049318685.1. GTDB lineage: Bacteria > Bacteroidota > Bacteroidia > Flavobacteriales_D > Sanyastnellaceae > JAIXWP01. The sequence goes on along the minus strand of JBMOFW010000253.1, from coordinate 246 downwards.
TGGAGTGTCATTAGCAACAGCCGCGGCGATGGTTACAGTGTAATCTTCTGTTTCACCATAGCTATAAGTGCCACCGCCAGTCAAATCGCTACCGAACTCATTGCTGATCACACGCATTCTGGTATTTCCAGTCAATGCTCCGGTTGGAACAACGAAAGTACCAGTGAATGTTGTAGAACCAGATGGGTTCAAAGATTGTGTGCTTGGATGATCAAACAACTCTTCACCAGCATCAAGGAAGTCACC
>JBMOFW010000252.1:0-3211 GCA_049318685.1 Flavobacteriales bacterium | reverse complement strand
GTAACTTGGTTTATGTCGAATTACAATCAAGATTGGTACGGTCAGAATAGCGATGATGAAAAGTTGCCTGACGGAACCTACTTCGTCGTATTTACCAGCGGTAATACATCATTCAGTACTTATGTTGACTTAAGAAGATAATAAGTACGAAAACGAAAACATTTCAATAAGACTATGACCATGAAAAAATATATCACCATACTGATGATCTTGATCGCTTCCAGCGCTGCTTGGGCACAACAAGAGATCATGATCAGCCAATACATGTTCAATGGATTGGTGTTGAATCCAGGGTATGCCGGATCGCATCCCTATTGGAGTGGATCCATTCTTCACCGCAGCCAATGGCTCAAATTTGAAGGTGCACCCACCACGCAAACTTTTGCCCTTGATGGCCCAATACTAAATCGCCGAGCAGGAATTGGATTGACTTTCTCTAATGATCAAATCGGAGTGATTAAGCAACAAGATGTCGCGCTCAATCTCGCCGGTAAAGTATCAACAGGTCGCGGACGACTAGCGTTGGGATTGCGCCTTGGTGGAGCATTTTACAGCGCTACATTGAGTGATCTCATTGTATTTGATCAAAATGACCCCACTTATACCAACAACATCAAATCTAAATTCATACCCAAAGTTGGTGCTGGGATATACTACTATGAGAGAAACTGGTTTGTAGGTGTTTCTATGCCAGTATTGTATGCCGCTGATGACGCTATTCTTCCGGAAGTAACATTGAATGATAAATACTTTAAAACACATACTTACTTCAATGCCGGATATGTATTTGAACCATCATCAGTGCTTGCTGTGAAACCTTCCGTTTTGGTGAAATACCAAGGCGAGGCTCCTGTAGAAGTGGATATCAATTGTAACCTTATGTTCTTCCAAAAATTCTGGTTAGGTGCGGGTTATCGCACAGGTGATGCCGTGATTGCTATGGCAGAATGGAATATAACCGATCAACTTCGATTGGGATATGCGTACGACTGGACACTCACCGACATAGGGGACTACAGCAACGGATCTCACGAAGTAATGCTCGGATATGACTTTGGAAAAGATGTGAAAATCAAAGTACGTTCACCTCGCTATTTCTAACCACCCAAATCAAATTCTATCATGAAAAACATAATTAAATCTACAATCCTCACGATGTCTGCTGCTGTATTGCTGAGCAGCTGCGCGAGTTTGTATATCAATAGTGGAAAAAAAGCGTACAACGATCTTGATTACCAAGAGGCCATCACTCTACTCGAAAAAGGACTTGCGAAAAAGGACAACGAAGAAGGTCGTCGCATGTTGGCCGAAAGCTATATGATGGTCAATGACTTCGAAAATGCGAAAGCTCAATTCGAAAAAACGTCATTGTACACCAACAATACTGATAAAGATCGCATTCTTCAAGGCCAAGCCCTCATGTCTACCGGTCAATACGACCAAGCGAAAACCATTTTCGAAGGGATAATAAGCCGTGATCCGCAAAATCAAATGGCTAAGTCTTTACTGGCGAGTTGTAAACGACTCAACGAAATGAAGGCTGACTCTTTGATGTATTCAGTTACTCCTGTGAATATCCCCGGTAACAACGCCGTTTACAGCGGTTTGCCATATGATGGTGGTTTGATCATCTCATCGACTAAAAATGAGGGTGATAAAGACCCCTACACTAAAAACTCGTTCACGGATTTGTATTTCACTAAAAATGACGGCAATGGATGGTCAAATCCAACCCTCGTTGATGGTTTAAACAGCAAATATCATGATGCCGTTGCTACTGTTTCCCCAAATGGTACAACAGCCATTTTCACACGTTCTTTTCAATTGAAAAACCAATTGGGTGGTAACGACAAAAACGAAGCGACCAATCAATTATACGTTTCACGAAAAGGAGCCGATGGCAAATGGGAGCCGGCTCAAATGCTCCCTTTCTGCGATATAAAATATCAATTCATGCACCCAACGTTCTCGACGGATGGAAATACACTCTATTTCACTAGCGATATGCCGGGTTCATTGGGAGGAACTGACATTTGGATGTCCAAGTATACTGATGGTGCTTGGGGCATCCCCACTAACCTTGGTGGTGATATCAATACCAAAGGCGATGAAGCATTCCCTACGATTAAGGATGAGAATACACTCTACTTCAGCAGTGATACGCACAGCACATTGGGCGGTCTTGACATCGTTTATTCTGAGAAAAAAGATGGTAAATGGCAATTGCCTAAGCATTTGAGCTATCCTATCAACTCAAACCGCGATGATTTCTCTGCCTACTTCACCTCCGATAAATCAGGATACTTCTCAAGTGACCGCACTGGTTCTGACCGCATCTACTCTTTCGAAATCATCAACCCAACGATAATCGTTGAAGGATTGGTGCTCGGCAAACAATCTCCTCCCCTAGGTGGTGTTAAAGTAACTATCATGGACTTGACCACCGGTGAAGAGAAAGTAGTATTCACTGACGGTGAAGGTAAATTCACTGCAGAATTGGAACCAAACCGCGAATACAAAATCAAATCCGAGTTAGATGGTTTCTTCACTACCACAGAGGACATTTCAACTAAAGGTGTTACATCGGACAAGACCTTCAAACAGGTCATCGAAATGCCTGAGGTATATGTGACCGACAATACGCCAAAAGGAGATGGTGGAAAAGGTGGAGATAAAAAACCAAAAGATCAAAAAGGAGTTTATCCTGTAAATGATATTCATTGGGATTACAACAAATGGGATATTCGTCCGGATGCCGTTCCTTATCTCGAAGATTTGGTGAAATTGTTCCGTGAAAACCAAAACTTGAAATTCGAAATAAGCAGCCACTGTGATTCAAGAGGCAGCTACGAATACAATGATGACCTTTCTGCAAAACGTGCGAAAGCTGTAGTGGACTACCTTATTTCGAAAGGCGTTCCGCGTTCTATCATGGTAAGCAAAGGCTATGGTGAACGTCAACTTGTAAATGGTTGTGCTGACGGCGTGATGTGCACCGAAGAGCAACATCAGGAAAATAGACGCACGGAGTTCATCGTGACGGACAAAAAGAAATAAACTTTTATAGTAAGCATAAAAAAAATCCCCCTTGTCTGCGACAAGGGGGATTTTTTTTTATTGAAATTCTTATTAATTGTACTTAAATCCAATAGACAGCATAGAAGAAATTACTGTGTTGTCAATTTTAGTCTTGTCCACCAATCGCGGATCA
>JBMOFW010000251.1:0-3274 GCA_049318685.1 Flavobacteriales bacterium | reverse complement strand
CCTTCAAACTTCAGCCTTCAAACTTAGAATTAACCCTCTATCTCGACCGAGACGCTGCGTACTTGGCCGCCCATGGGCGCGTTTATTTTGGTGATTTTCACCCAACGTTTTGCGGCTTGGGGAAACTCTTTCTTTAGGACTTCGAGAATGCGATAAGAAACCGTTTCAATCAATTTCGCACGGATCGCCATTTCTTTATAAACTATTTCTTTAATCACAACATAATCAATGGTCTTGGAAAGATCATCTGATTTCGCAGCTTCGGTGTAATCAAAATCTATACAGATATCAACAGCATATTCCCCTCCCACCACGGCCTCTTCTTCCCAACAGCCATGATATCCATACACCCGTATATCATTCAATCGAATTTTCATTTCCCCATTCTCCCATTTCCTCACTCCTCATTCCTAACTCCTCACTCCTATATTGTCATGATATCCTTATCCTTTGCTGCAAGAATATCTTCAACACGTTTATTGAATTTGTCTGTAAGCTCTTGCACTTTGGCTTCGCCCGCTTTCGATTCGTCTTCAGGAAGACCATCTTTTTGAGCTTGCTTGATAAAATCGATGGCATCTTTACGCGCGCTGCGGATCGACACTTTCGCGTTTTCGCCTTCCGTATGAGAGCGTTTCGACAAGTCTTTGCGGCGTTCTTCGGTCAACATCGGCACAGCGATGATTACGATTTCGCCATTATTTTGGGGATTAAGGCCCAGATTGGCCTCGAGAATGCCTTTACAAATGGGTTCAAGCATTTGCTTCTCCCAAGCCTGAACAGTGATGGTGCGCGGATCAGGAGTACTGATGTTGGCCACATTTTTCAATGGGGTAGGTGTGCCGTAGTAATCTACTTTAACACTATCCAACATGGCAGGGCTCGCTTTACCAGCTCTGATTTTATTCAATTCAAACTCAAGGTGATCAATCGCCTTGTTCATTGCATCAGCGGCCTCATCAAGGGCCATCTTCACTTCGTCAGTCATATCTGTTTAGATCTGTTTGGGGGCTCTAAAGTATTGAAGAATTGTCGAGATTAAAAATCGACCAAAGTACCAACCGCTTCTCCACTCACTAATTGAAACAAATTGCCTTCTTTATTCATATCAAAAACGATGATTGGCAACTTGTTTTCATTACACAAGGTGAACGCGGTCATGTCCATAACAGACAAATTCTTTTGGAACACCTCGTCAAATGTGATTCGATCAAATTTCACCGCAGAAGGATCCTTCTCTGGGTCTGCAGTATAAATGCCATCTACCCGAGTTCCTTTCAACACCACATCTGCTTCTATTTCAATAGCACGCAATGAAGCGGCTGTATCGGTCGTAAAAAATGGATTGCCCGTTCCGGCGCCGAAAATCACAACACGCCCTTTTTCCAAATGACGCACTGCGCGGCGCTTGATGAACGGTTCGGCAATCGATTTCATTTCTATAGCGGATTGCAAACGTGTTGGTACACCTTGACTTTCCAATGCTGATTGCAGCGCCATACTGTTGATCATAGTGGCGAGCATGCCCATGTAATCGCCTTGAGTGCGCTCCATACCGCCTTGTTCGGCTTGTACGCCGCGGAAAATATTTCCTCCGCCAATCACAATAGCTACTTGCACTCCCGAATCCCACACCTTCTTCACTTCTTGAGCGTATTTCAACAGACGGTTATTGTCGATACCAAACTGCTTATCCCCCATCAGGGCCTCGCCGCTCAGTTTCAAAAGGATGCGATTGTATTTCATAAAATTTTCGTGGAATCTGCAGCAAATATAGGAATAAGGAATGAGAATGCAGGAGTGAGTGTGCGCTATATTTGTCTGACTCAATGATCAAGTATTACCAAAACATCCGTCAAGTTCTTCTTGATGCTGCTATCAAATGAATGCTATTCTTAAAAAACAACGCTGCTATTTTCGCTCGCTTCACACACGCGACATCGCCTTTCGCAAAGAGCATTTGAGAAAACTCAAGGCTGTTCTGCAAGAAAATGAAAATGCCTTGTTTGAGGCCATTCAAGCTGATTTCGGTAAATCAACTTTCGACACATACGCCACCGAGCTCGCGATCATCTACAAAGACATTGACTTTTACATTAAAAATCTTGATCGCCTTGCTCAACCCAAAAAGGTACGAACCAACCTGGCCAACCTACCGGGTTCGAGTTATATCATCTCCGAACCGCTTGGCAATACGCTAGTGATAGGCGCTTGGAACTACCCGTATCAACTATCTATCGCTCCGGCTGTGGCGGCCATAGCAGCGGGAAACACGTGCATCATCAAGCCAAGTGAATTGCCAGCAAACACTGCTCGTGTGATGGCACAACTCATCAACGCCAACTTTCCAGCCGAACTACTCCATGTGTTGGAAGGTGGCGTCAAAGAAACTTCGGCATTGCTCGAGGAACGTTTTGATAAAATATTTTTCACCGGAAGTCCACGTGTAGGGCGCATTGTATACGAAGCGGCTGCAAAGCACCTCACCCCTGTAACGCTTGAACTTGGCGGCAAATCACCGGTAATCGTCACCAAAAATGCCAACATGGATGTAGCGGCAAAGCGCATCGTTTGGGGCAAATTCTTGAATGCCGGTCAAACATGTATTGCTCCTGATTATGTTTTTGTAGAAGAATCTGTAGAAGAAAAATTGATTCAAGCGCTGACTGAAAAAATTAAAGCATTCAATTATACAGAGAACGCTTCACATTACACCAAAATCATTAACGATCGCAATACCGAACGTTTGATCGGTTTATTAGACACTTCAAAAATAGCGCACGGCGGAGGATACAACAAAGAGCACAGATTTATTGAGCCCACTATAATGCGCGGAGTTTCTCGTGAAGATGCCATCATGCAAGAAGAAATCTTTGGTCCAATACTTCCTGTTTTGACCTTTTCACAACTGGATGAAGCATTGCTTTCCATCCGTTCAGATGAAAAACCATTGTCGGCCTATCTCTTTTCCAATGACCATCACGAACAAGAATTATTCACGTCAACTATTTCGTTTGGCGGAGGCTGCATCAACGATGTGGTGATGCATATTGCTAATGAACATTTACCTTTTGGCGGCGTCGGACAATCAGGTATGGGCAGCTATCATGGAGAGCAAGGTTTCCGAACATTTTCTCATCAAAAATCCATGCTCAAAAAGGCCACGTGGGGTGAACCCAATCTCAAATACCCTCCATACAGCGATTCGAAATTGGGATGGATTAAGCGGTTGCTTGGATAGAGTGGTAGTTTGATAGTGTGATAGTGTGGTAGT
>JBMOFW010000250.1:0-3306 GCA_049318685.1 Flavobacteriales bacterium | reverse complement strand
CATCCGTTTGGGGCAAACTACACCAAGCTACGATCTCGAAACCGCCCCCGAGGGTGCCTTTCCATACGAACATTTAACAGAAGCCGAACTCCGCGGAGTTGCGGCTTCTTTTATTGGGGAGCAGTTGCAAACCCCGCCAATCTATTCTGCCAAGCTCATTGATGGCAAGCGTGCTTATGAATCCGCTCGTGCAGGCATTGCCATCGAAATGAAGCAAGCGCAAATCACCATTTTCGAGTTTGAACTGACCCGCATCGCCTTGCCCGACGTGGATTTTCGTATTCGCTGTTCGAAAGGCACTTACATTCGCTCCATCGCGCACGATTTCGGGCAGCGCCTCCAGTCCGGTTCGCACCTTATCGCCTTGCGACGCACCGGCTCATTGCCCTATCATATCGATCAAGCCATTACTGTCGAAGAAGCTGAACGCCGCATAAAGGCTCAATTTGAGGCGTCTTGACATCGCCTTCTCAATGTTGTATCTTCGCCCCCCAATTTTCAAAAGCGTAAAACATTGATTTCAACCATGAAATTGGGCCAGTTTAGATATAAACTGCCCCAAGAGCTCATCGCTCAACACCCGGCTAAACATCGCGACGAAGCACGCCTGATGGTCGTTCACAAACAAACAGGCAAGATCGAACACCGCATGTTTAAAGACATCCTCGACTATTTCAATGAGGGTGATGTCATGGTAAACAACAATACCCGAGTTTTCCCAGCCCGCATGTATGGCAACAAAGAGAAAACCGGTTCGATGATCGAAGTATTTATGCTTCGCGAACTCAACTCACAATCCCTCCTTTGGGACACGGTAGTTGATCCAGCCCGCAAAATCCGTATCGGTAATAAATTGTATTTCGGTAAAAACGACGAGCTCGTAGCCGAAGTCATCGACAATACCACATCACGTGGTCGCACCTTGCGTTTCCTTTTCGATGGTACCCATGATGAATTCAAAAAGCTCATTTATGAACTCGGAGAAACTCCACTTCCAAAGTACATCACGCGTCCTGTTGAACCCGAAGACGAATTCCGTTATCAAACCATTTATGCCAAGCACGAAGGAGCAGTAGCTGCGCCAACTGCTGGTCTTCACTTCAGTCGTGAATTGTCGAAGCGTTTGGAGATTAAAGGCATCAATATGGCCGAGCTCACGTTGCACATTGGTTTGGGAACATTCCGCACCGTAGAAGTAGAAGATTTGACCAAGCACAAGACCGACAGCGAGCAACTCATCATTCCGGCCGAAACGGCTGACATGGTGAATGAAGCCAAAGCCGATGGCCGTCGTGTATGCGCAGTAGGAACAACCGTATTACGTGCATTTGAAAGCAGTGTGAGCACGAGCAATTTGCTCAAGCCATTTGATGGCTGGAGCAGCAAGTTCATTTTCCCTCCGTATGATTTTCAGATTGCCGATAGTTTGATTACCAATTTTCATGAGCCAGAGAGTGTGTTGTTGATGATGACCACAGCGTTTGGCGGGTATGATTTGGTGATGCAAGCGTATCAAGAAGCCATCAAAGAGAAGTATCGTTTCTTCTGTTATGGTGATGCGATGCTCATTTTGACCTAATTTCAGCCCATGCGCTTATTGTTGGTCACCTTGGTGTTGAGTTTGTTTTGTGCGTTGAGCGCAGAGGCTCAGCGTTTCAAGCCCGATTTGACCATGGTAGGCAAGGCTGTATTTCGGATTAACGAAGACGGCAGCATTAGTCCGCGCAGTTGGGCGGCGAAGAAAATCTCCAAAGACAATCCCCGGTTGGTAGCTATCGCCTTGGATGTGTCTTTGGGGGTTTTTGGAATGCACCGGATCTATTTGGGTACCGATGTGAAGGTACCCGTCTTTTACACTCTCACCTTAGGCGGCGGCATGGTCTTGTGGATCGCCGACCTCGTCCTCCTCGTCACCACCGACGACATCTCCAAATACATGAACAACCCCAACGTGTTCATGTGGAATGAGAGGTAGTGTTTCAGGCGCTATGTATAAACCCTTTATGATCTAAACTCCCCGTCTTGCCGGTATTGAACCAGCCGTCGAAGGTGTTTACATTGATCGATGGGCCTTTGACGAAAATGAGTCCGGTGGCGTCGTTGAGCAACTCGACCGAATGATTATTCGGGTCGACGATTTTTACGGCTACTATGAAGAAGGGCTTAAATGTTACTGTCGTCTAATTGCTAAACCAAGGCACTGATGACGTAAAAAAAAAAAATATAATCTATTTTCCTAATTGTAAAGAAGGAATATTGATTTTTTCTCGACCTCAATAATTTAAACCACTCTTTTTTTGTGTTTCCTATAATTAAATTCGATGAATTCTTTAAGCTTTCCGAAAAATTCCATGTAAACTTTCAAACTTCCTACATTTAGGGCATTCAAACTTCGCGTGTTTTGTCTAATAAATATCATCTTATAAAATGATTAAACCCTTTTCTGACTCCACTAAAAAATCAAAATGTTATAACTTTTTTCTATTCAAAAAACCGGGGTCTTTTTTAATATTTCTACTTCTGATATGCCTTTTCGAGTGCAAGGAATCAAACCAAACTAATTCTTTATCCCCAAAAGCAATTCAAAGAGATACATCATATTCAAGCGTTTTGATCGGAAATTTAGTTTGGTTCTCCGAAAACTTGAAGGTAGAAAAATTTCGAAATGGCGAAAAAATTAACTACGCCAAAACTCAGGAAGAATGGAAAGCATTAAATGAAAAAAAACTTCCTGCTTTCGCCTACTATAACTTTGACTCTTTGAACTGCGCGAAAATGGGCAAATTATATAATTGGTTCGCAGTTACGGATGATCGAATGCTTGCACCACTTGGATGGAGAATACCTAGTGAATTAGATTGGAGAAACCTCGAAAACCATTGTGATTCTCTGTATGGCCAAAAAAATGTTGATATTGAACATTTTGAAGATTTTCGTCAAGGCACAATAGAACTTCTTTCGGGAGAAGGCTGGCAAACCGAAGGGTCAAATCGCATGGGCTTCAATGCTCTACCCTGTGGCTTCATCGACGAACTTGGAAATTCATCAATACAACAATTTACCACCGGTTGGTGGAGCAATACCCCATATTATAAAAAATATCAAGACTCTTCACAACCAGCTTGCGAGGATTGCTCTTACTGTTTCATTGTAAATAGTCTTGGTAGAGATTACCACAATATTTCTTCAATTGGTTTTGGACTATACATTCGCTGCGTCACGGATATTCCCTAAATCTAGAAATTCAATAAATACAATCGGGACTAATGCGTTTTACAAATCTTACCATTAACCACTTGATTGTCT
>JBMOFW010000249.1:0-3359 GCA_049318685.1 Flavobacteriales bacterium | reverse complement strand
ACGTTGATCGAAGCGCAACAAGGCATTGATTATTTAACTGAACAAACAGGCAAGTGGAACAATCAAGCCGTGTATCCTGTCAATGAACTTGGTCAACAATTGAAATCGATTGCCGCTTTGATTAATGGAGGGTGTTCGACCACAGTTTATTATGTCACTCTCGGAGGTTTTGACACCCATGTTGCACAACCAGGCACACAAAATCGTCTTTTTGACACCTATGCCCAAGCCGTAAATGCATTGCGTTCTGATCTTAAAGCGACCGGAAGATGGAATGATGTCGCCATTTTGACCTTTTCTGAATTTGGCCGACGTGTGTCGGAAAACGCCGGAAAAGGCACAGATCATGGCACAGCGGGCGTTTCATTCATTCTGGGGGGAAACATCAAAAACCCCGGACTTTACGGGGGTTTACCAGATTTAGAAAACCTTGATAATGGTGATTTAATCCACAAAGTAGACTTCAGATCGATATACAATGCCTTGCTAACAGATTGGTTAAAAGTGGGTACCGACCCAATTATTTCGAAAAAAATTAGCACGATTCCGTTGTTTGTATAGAAAATAGACTATATTTGAACAAGCATTTCGGCTTTCAACACGTTTTCTGTATTTCTGTGGTTAATGTTTGTTGAGGTTGGGTGTAACACAACAAACGTTATTTTTTTTTATCACATGAACATTTTTGTTTCAGGGCTTAACTACAGCCTTTCAAGTGAAGAGCTCAACGAGATCTTCGCACAGTATGGTTCCGTGACTTCTGCTAAAGTCATCATGGACAAAGTTACCGGTCGCTCACGCGGCTTTGGATTTGTTGAAATGGCAATGGACGACGAAGGTCGCAATGCAATTTCTGCACTCGATCAAAGCGAAATCAAAGGTCGTAAGATCAATGTAAAAGAAGCTGAAGATCGTCCGCAACGCAGCAACGACCGTCCACAGCGCAGCTTTGGTAGTGGTGGTGGTGATCGTCGTGAAGGCGGTTTCAAACCTCGCTTCAATCGCGACAACAATCGCGATCGCGATTACAACCGCGGAGATCGTTACTAAGATTTGACTTTCTCAACATAAAAAAACCCCTCTCACGAGGGGTTTTTTATTGCCTATACTTTTCTTATTTCTTCCAATGTTTCATCAACACTTTTTGTGCTGCCCGCTCTTGAGGAGAATAAAAATCTTGCGCATTTTTGGCCTGATCGACCGTGGGAAACCACTGCCAAATAAAGCCTCCAACCCACCAAGGTTCTTTCTCAAACGTAGATAACAACGCATCATAACAATTCGCTTGGGCTTCTTCACTTTCACCACCAACCAAAGTATCACGATCAGGAATCTGCGCACAATACTTTGAACGTGTATAGCCCCATTCGGTGAAGATGATTCGTTTATTTACTTTCTCACTAAATAGGCGCATCCGTTCTTTAATTGGTTGCCAACCTCGGGTCAATGAATCTACCGAAGGAATCTCTTCTCCAGAAAGCGATTCATAAACGGTAAGCCCCACATAATCTAGAGCGTCCCAAAAAACAATTCGCTCTTCCATGCCGCTTCGGCAAGCATAAATCAAATCCCCATTATATACTTTGCGAACTTCAGCAATCAATCCCCTCCAAAATTCAGGTCTCTTCACTGCCCACGTATCCAATTCACTGCCTATACAATACAGTGGAAGTCGATTTTTTTCGCTCATCTCGGCATACTCCAAAATGTATTTGCGGTACTTATTCTCCATCAACTCCCAATCACTTTCGGTTCTTAAATCGAATTCATCCAGTATGGCGCCATCCATCAACCAAATCATGGGTTTGATCATCGACATCATTCCCTTTTCTTTCGCCAAATCAACACACACCTGGATTCCCTCAGCCGACTCACCCCAATATTGCCATGGATTATCTGTCCATGTCAAATCAGACTTGCCTTGATTCGCCATCGCAAATGGCATCAACGATACGTAGTTGACACGGCTATTTTTCAAATTAATAAACTCCACTAAATCGGAACGAATGGGACTGCCTTTGAAATTGACACCTTGAATGCGCTTTAGCTTAACTGGATCTTTTGGGCCTTTTTGACCACAAGACATAAAAATAAGGAGCATCAACGCACACAAAAAAAGAGAATAATAGCGATTCATTCTGTAAAACTAAGCAATCAATTCATGCCGAACGGCACTTCTAAACGAAATTTAGGAACACGCACCTTGAATGTTTGAACATCACCAACACGATTCATACTGTAATAACCATGCATAGTGCCACGCATTGAATGGAGATCACAGGCCGATTGATATGTGTAAAATTCACCTGGAAGAATTATAGGCGTTTCGCCAACAACTCCCGGACCTTCTACCTCGCGCTTCAGTGCGATGGAATCAAAGATGTACCAATGACGACGTGTCAATTGAACAGCAAAATCGTTTTGATTTTCGATGATGATTTGATAAGAGAACACGTAATTGTCGTGCAACGGATTACTAATACCCGGCTCATAGTGTGGAACCACACTGATGCGAATACCCGAAGTGATCTCTGTCAACATTTTTGTCATACGGTCTCCAATACGAGTTACAAAAGTAACCGTTTATTGTTAATAACTTCCGTTTTTCACAAAAAAAAGGAAGAATAGGTACGAACCCCTAACTTAGGCACTTCCAAATACAACCATAAATCAAAATGAAACTCAGTCATTATTTCGTCCTTGGCGGAATGGCCCTTATGGCCTCTTGTGGCGGCAACGACAAGCCTAAAGAAACTGCCCAGACTCCGCAGGCTCCGGCCGCATGTGTTGACAATGATTCAACATTTGCCTATGAAGTAGACAAATTTGCCGATGTGCGCATCTTGCGTTATCGCATCCCATGTTGGGACCGTTTGAGTCTTAAGCAAAAAGAACTTGTGTACTATTTGACCCAAGCCGGTTTGGCTGGTCGTGATATGATGTGGGACCAGAACTACAAACACAATCTGGAAATTCGCAGCATTCTTGAAAAAATCTATACCACTTATGCTGGCGATAAAACCGCAGCGGACTGGTTGGCTTTCGAAACCTATCTCAAGCAAGTGTGGATGAGTAATGGAATTCATCATCACTATAGCAATTTGAAGCACCAACCGGCTTTCTCAAAGAAATTCTTTGACGACGCCTTGGCCGCGACACAAACGGAATGCAGTGCAGAAATCAAAGAAGTAATCTTCAATCCAAAAATTGCTGCCCGCAAAGTGGAGAAAGATGCCGCCAAAGGATTGGTTGAAAATTCTGCGGTAAACATGTACGGCGAAGGGGTGACTACCGCTGAAGCCGAAGCCTATTACAAAAGTTTGATGAAGCCGGACGATCGTTCTCCGATGTCCTATGGT
>JBMOFW010000248.1:0-3387 GCA_049318685.1 Flavobacteriales bacterium | reverse complement strand
ATGGAGGTGGATGACGAAGAAAACAACGAGAATGAAAATCTTGCCATGAACGACTTTGATAATTTCAAAGGCGAGTCAGACGACGATAACTCCGATGATGATGACGAAGATGAGACCAACAACGACGTGGCTGATGATGGTGATGACGATGGTGACGATGACTAGTCTCTTATTTAAGAAATAATATGAAAGTCTGTTCTTGAGAACAGACTTTTTTTATGACCTTTCCCCTATGAAACGAATGGAAGAAATCAAATATGCCATGTCCTTTTGGAGTAAAGCTTGGCGATTTATTCAGCAACACAAACTAAACTACTTCTTTCTATTCCCCATCATCATTTCCATCGCTGTCTATGGTTTTGCCTTTTACGGCATCAACGAACTCACCCAATACAGTCACGATAACATCAAGTTATGGCTTGAATCCAAACAATGGATCAGTCAAGACCAACAAGATGTTTTTTCTAAAACGATTCTGGTGGCCATTAAAATACTCACTTGGGTGGCAGGCTTACTTGTGTTTTTTAAAGTATCTAAATATATTACCCTCACACTGATGTCGCCTGTAATGTCCTACTTAAGCTCAAAAACAGATGAAATCATCACGGAAAAAAACCAGCGTTTTGACATCGTTGAGCTAATCAAAGACTTTGTTCGAGGCACCGCGTTGAGTATCCGCAATTTTTTGGTTGAAATGAGTTTACACATCGGGCTCTTTTTTGTCAATCTCATCTTTGTCTTTACTTTCCCGCCGCTAGAGATCGTGCTCACACCTTTAAGCACTGTGGCTTCCTTCGTTATTAGTGCTTATTTCTTTGGTTTTGCTTCAATCGATTACACCTTAGAAAATCGCAAATACTCCTTCAATCAAAGCATTGCCTACATGCGTCAACACAAAGGAAAGGTTATTGGAAACGGAATTGGGTTTTCACTGCTTTTTATGATTCCGGTAATTGGGGTTACGATAGCGACGATATTGTCAACTGTAGCTGGAACGCTCATGGTGAATGATCTCTCGAGTCAAGAGAAAAAATAAAAAAATTATTGAATAATTACCCTGCTGTTCATCACTGCTTCTGTGGTGTGAATTCTCAATTCGTAGATCCCCGGTACCATAGCAGCGATATCGATCATGGGTAAAGTTGGACGTTCGATGGTTGTTAATCTGCCTGCCGAATCGATAAACTCCACCTTAATGACACCGGCATCGCTTTGATTCTGCACATAGATAAATTCACTCGCTGGATTGGGAAAAACGAATAGTTCCATCGACTCGGCGGCCGTATTGGTCTCATCGATGAAAATAGGATAAAAGCCCTCTGTTGAAGATCGAGGATCTTCTATTGGATTGAGAATCGACGCCATTTTATTCCAAACAGAGCTGAATAAACCAAAATAATCAGCAGATTGTGTTTCACATTGAGAATTGCCACCAACGAGCACCCCTACAAGTTCGCCTTGTTCCGTAAAAAGGGGGCTGCCAATACTTCCTACAAATGAATTGCCAATCGCCCAATTGTTCACAGGTGCAGCAAGATAACCTTGCCAATTCATGGGATCTAGATCACCTGAAAAAAGTGAAATGCTTTGATTGATACCAAAAGCTTGCTGAATGCATACAAAGTGATTGTTGCCTGGAGCCTGAGCCTTCCATCCGGCATAAAAAACACCCCAAGAAGTTTTTGGACGATCATGAATTTGCAATAACGCAATACCAGAAGCGTGATCGTCAACAAGCACTTCAGCGCCACTGAGCGCGCGTTCCCAACAATCTAAGCCCGCGTTTTCCACACCACACGACTTCTGATTCAAGCCATAAACAAAGACCCATGATTCCGGATCGCCCATCAATGCCGCAGTGGAAGTGATGAAATATGGCGTACCATCATGACGTGTATTGTTGATCAATGTACCCGTAGCTATGCGCTGACCATCATCTACCAACATCAACATGACAGAAGAAGACAAATCACCAATCATTTTGTTATCGCTACTTTCTGGGAGCTGATAAAAACAGGACTCAACTATATCAGCCGTGAGGTCTTTGTAAGACTGTGCCACTTTATTGATCACCAAATCCCCATCTCCACGAACGGAGTAAGGTTCGAAATACTCTATAATTATTTCATTTCCGTCGATAGGCATTGTGGCCAAAGAACCGCCATCCTCGTTTTGCGATCGCTGCAATGGACCAATAAAATCTGTTCTTGTATTGTTGTAGATATACACCTTGGCTCCTTCAGGAATATCAAATACATCAAAATTGACATTCAAAGCTTTCGCTTGAGAGGAGCGTAAACCCAGCATCCACACGCGATCACCGTTGGATAAATTCGTCCAACGACCCGAATTTGATGTGGAAATATTGACATCTGTAGAATAAGCAAAACGATAAGGAATCGCTTTGTTTACAGCGTCAGCCAAGTCTTCTGCTTGGAGCGTCAATAAATCATATTCAGGAAGATCTTTCCAAATGCTCACTACTTCAGTCGATTCCATGTCATCCCAGTTCATGGGCATTCCTTGCTTGTCCAACTGAGCCCATAAAGACACAGGTGCCAAGAACAGTAATGCTATTTGGATGATACGTGGCAAGTTAATTCGCGGTTGGTTATTGCTAAGATAGACAATATTATCTCAACATGAAAGCTTTGTGAACGAATCAAAAAAAAGTGAATAATTTCCAATCTAACCAAGTATGTAAAAGTGCAACCTTTGAACAAGAATGTGCATCATTCATAAAACACCACTACTATGAAAAAATTATTTACCCTTTTTTTCGCTACAATTTCATTCTTTTCCGTTAAAAGTCAAGACACCGAATGTCTTGTAATCCCCGACGGGGTTGATTTTGGTAAATGTGCTATGGCCCTTGGTATTGCGATCACAAATAATGGGTGTGAATTCGTATCAGGTTGCAGCACAGTGGGATCAGATGGTGTCGATTATAACGACTATTTTTACACCACCATGGAGGGCTGTATGGCCTGTCAGGATTCCAATAATTGCATGGTAATTCCTCCAAACCTCGACTTCGGGATGTGCGATATGTGGCTCGGATACGTGATGACTCCTGACGGGTGCCAAAGCTATTCGGGATGCGGCTACACTGCGGACAATGGATATGATTACACGGATTATTTCTTCGATTCGGAATATGCTTGCAATAACCAATGTATCGGACAGGTAGTGATCGAATGTATCGATCCTTCTTTGATTGACCCCAATATGATGTGTCCTATGATTTGGGATCCGGTGTGCGGTTGTGATGGGATCACATATTCAAATGATTGTGTAGCGACCACAACTGCCGGAGTTACTATTTGGACTGCTGGAGAATGTTTGCCGAATTCTATTCCTGAGTTAAACGATTCAGACGTGACTGTT
>JBMOFW010000247.1:0-3389 GCA_049318685.1 Flavobacteriales bacterium | reverse complement strand
TCATGCGATAGCACATCTCTTCAAACACGATACTATCCATTTGCAATTCTTCACGACTCTTTAGAACCAGTTCCAGTTTTGCCGCTTCGAACGAATTGACTTGATAAGCAAGAATATTACCATTCAAAGAATCTAAATAAGCTATTCCTTCGTAGATATACATCTCTTCTAGGATGTTAGCTTCCGATGAACCTTCCAAGAATCTTCCTTTCTGATCTTCATAAAATTTACGGATATAGGCTTCGCGATAAGATCCATCCCCTTCCACCGCATCCGTCGACGTCATGATTTTATTCACCAAAGCCGTGCGAGCCGCCACACTCATGTTGGCACTTTTCAATGCAGCTGCTTCATCGGTCATCTCTATATCGGTTGGTTCGCGACCAATCAAATCAATAAAGACACGATTTACATAGTTTTCGATAATGATACTCGATACCTCATTATAATCTGGAATTGTGTTATCAGTGAATGTAACATTCTCTTCCTTTTTACACCCTATCCCTAATACCATGACGACGAGTCCCAATACGATCAAAGACAGAATAGAACGCATGTTATTCTATAGATTAAAGGTTTCGAGGGCAAGATAACATTTTTTAGGCGAAAAAAGTGCCCCGGTCAGGTCCACAGAGGAAAACTTAACGCTGATCGGGATAAATGACTGTTCAGACAATACTGCGACAATATGAATCTAGCATACTGTGTATATTTGCCCCATGTCTACTCACAAAGAAGTAAAACGCATCACCACCAATACGCTTCAGGAAATGAAAATCCGTGGTGAAAAAATCTCGATGCTCACGGCTTATGATTTCAGCATGGCCCGCATTGTAGATCAAGCCGGCGTGGATGTGATTCTGGTGGGCGATTCGGCTTCGAATGTGATGGCTGGTCATGAAACCACTTTGCCCATTACGCTCGATCAAATGATCTATCATGCGCAAAGTGTTGTGCGCGCGGCAAAACGAAGTTTGATTGTAGTAGACATGCCCTTCGGTTCCTATCAAGGCAATTCAAAAGAAGCGCTGAATTCTGCCATCCGGATTATGAAAGAAACGGGAGGACATGCTGTGAAAATGGAAGGCGGAGAAGAAATCAAAGATTCTATCCAACGCATTTTAACTGCCGGTATCCCTGTAATGGGGCACCTTGGCCTCACTCCGCAAAGCATATACAAATTTGGCACATACCAAGTTCGGGCAAAAGAACAAGAAGAAGCAGAACGCTTGCTTCGCGATGCTAAACTTTTAGACGAATACGGTTGTTTTGCTATTGTACTTGAAAAAATCCCGGCTGCGCTCGCGGCCCAAGTTGCCCAATCGGTCCACGTACCGGTCATCGGCATAGGTGCAGGTGGAGATGTGGACGGACAAGTACTCGTTTTACACGATATGTTGGGCATTACCCAAGAATTTTCTCCCCGATTCTTGCGTAGATACCTCAACGCAGGAGAACAAATGATATCTGCCGTAGAACAATACGTGACAGACGTAAAAAGCAAAGACTTCCCCAGTAAGTCTGAGCAATATTGATTTTTTTTAACCGAAGCGATCAATCACTGATCGCATAAACACAACAAGTAATGGAGAACCAAGAACCTCATTACATGCGCCGCGAATGGATCACGGTGCCCAAAGAACCCATTATCATGAGTACGGTGGATAATCTCCGCGTACTGTATGAAGACAATCACATTATCGCAATCAACAAACGCAACTCGGACATTATCCAAAGCGATATCTCCGGCGATGCGACGCTTTGTGATACGGTAAAAGGGTATGTCAAATGGAAATACAATAAACCCGGGTTGGCTTTTATCGGAACCGTACACCGACTCGACCGGCCCGTTAGTGGTGTGGTATTGTACGCTCGCACGACCAAAGCCCTCAACCGCCTTTCCAATATGTTTAAATACCGCGAAGTCCAAAAAACATACTGGGCAGTGGTCAAAGGAACTCCCGAACAACTCGAGGGAACGGTAATCAATTACCTCTGGAAAGACGAAAAGCAAACAAAACATTCGCTTACGACGAGCCCGCTGCCAATCGCAAGGAATCTGAACTTAGCTATAAGGTTATCGGAAAAGGTGACAACTATACCTTTATTGAAGTCTACCCGAAAACTGGACGCCACCACCAGATCCGCGCTACCTTGGCCAGCTTAGGCTGCCCGATCAAAGGCGATATCAAATACGGAAGCAAACGCACCAACGAAAATGCCAGTATTCACCTGCATGCCCGCAAAATCGAATTCTTGCACCCCGTAAAGAAAAACGCCATTACGATTGTTGCTCCGCCACCTGAGGATATCCTTTGGGATGAATTTCTCAAACTTTCACTCAAAATGGAGAACAAATTCTAAATAACATCTATTTAGGATTACACTTTGGCGATGTTAATCACATTTCGAATAAAACAACTCGGGGTATATTTGCCCCCAACAAAAAAATAAGACATGAACGAAGCAAAAGAACATGTAAGCTGTTTGATCATCGGTAGTGGTCCTGCCGGATTCACTGCCGCTATTTATGCAGCACGTGCCGACCTCAAACCAGTGATGTATCAAGGAATGCAGCCCGGTGGTCAATTGATGGATACAACAGAAGTGGACAATTTTCCTGGCTACCCAGAAGGTGTGAATGGTCCGAAGATGATGGAAGATTTGAAGAATCAAGCGGCCCGCTTCAATACCGACATCCGCACCGGATTCATTACCAAAGTGGACTTTTCAGGTCCAAAACATTATGTAGAAATCGACAATGGAAAGCACAGTGTGAGTGCTGATGCGGTGATTATTTCTACTGGAGCTTCTGCCAAATGGCTCGGATTGCCAAGCGAAACCCGCTTGCGCGAAATGGGCGGCGGTGTGAGCGCTTGTGCTGTTTGTGACGGTTTCTTTTACCGTGGTCAAGATGTGGCCATCGTAGGTGCCGGTGATACCGCTGCAGAAGAAGCAACCTACCTCGCGAAGCTTTGCAAAAAAGTATATATGATCGTGCGCAGCGATAAAATGCGCGCATCAAAAGCGATGCAACACCGTGTAATGGAAACGGCAAACATCGAAGTATTGTGGAATACCCAAACCAAAGAAATTCTTGGCGAAAATGGAGTGGAAGCCGCCATCTTCGTTGATAACAATGGCGTAGAACGCAAGGTAGATATCACCGGATTCTTCGTGGCCATTGGACACAAACCAAATACCGACGTTTTCAAACCATGGATCGACATGGATGAAACCGGATACATCCTCAACGTACCGGGCACAGCAAAGACCAACGTTGAAGGCGTATTCGTTGCTGGTGATGCCGCAGATAAAACCTACCGTCAGGCGATCACCGCCGCAGCGTCGGGCTGATGCAGCCCGCATCGACCCCAAAACGGGGCCGC
>JBMOFW010000246.1:0-3399 GCA_049318685.1 Flavobacteriales bacterium | reverse complement strand
CTGTCAATCCAGTAAATACAGCAGGAAGTTCATCAGAACATTCTACAGTAACAGATTCTGGACAGTTTTCGATTACTGGAGCGATATCATCATGTACAGATACGACGATGTCTTCAGTAGTTGAATTACCACAAGCATCAACAGCGCGATAGAAGAAGGTAACTTCATCATCACATACCAAAGATGGATTTTGTGGTTCACATACTTTTTCAGTGAAAAGGTCACCATGTCCAGTTCTCCACTGGCCATTGAACCAACCATTGTAATAGAACCAACCAGACATACCGTCGTTTGCGTTACGGTTGTTAGCTGCGATACCACTTTGGAAACCGAAATAGTAATTTGACGGTTGGTGAGACAAGTAAAGTGTGTTACCTGCATAAGAACCGAAACCAGTCAATGTTGAGAAACCGGCTTTCAATCCATAATAATCCCAGTTGAGATAGTTTGAACCAGCCAATCCAAGGTCGTTTTTGTAGCTACGACCCATTCCAGACCATGTAGCCCAATCGCGCTTGTTCACGAAATGCATATCTACGTGCCATCCTTGAGAAGCGTTCGCGTTGTTTACTACGTCACCAACAAGGTGAGCAGTGCCATCGCCATACTCTTCGAAAGAAGGTGTTCCGATCCAAGACCAGAAGTTAGATGCAGCAAGGCCTTGACCTTGAGCGTCAAACAACCAGATTGATCCATCAGGACCGGGACCTAGTGGGGTTAATAATGAACAAATGTTGGTGATTTCACCAGTGTGTGACTCGAAAGTTTCGGTAGTCACCACTTCTCCGCATGCATCAGATACAGCTGGGAAAGATGGCATTACCACGTCGTCGATACACTGAACAGTGATGTCTTCAGCACCTTCGAAAACTGGGCCTTCATTGTCAACAACTGAAATGGTCTGTGTGCAAGACGCAGAAACTTCAAGTTGTGTGTTGTAAGCTACCCATGTGCGGATAATTGTCCAAGAACAAGCGTTACCAGGTACAATTTGATCCGAGCTTTCTACGGTGAGATCAAAAGTGAAATCTTCTGAGCAGTCGTTAAGAACAGCTACAGGACTTCCGGTCAACTCGAGGTTGGCAACGTCGTCGCAGCTTACTGTTACTGACTCAGGACAAGTTAGGTCGATAGACGGCTCACATGCCGTTTGAGCGAAGGCTGTGCCTGCACTCCAGAATACAAACATAGAGAGGAAAACCATCGTCTTCCATCCCCATTTGAAGCTCATTGTCGATGTTTGACAACAACCTTCCATCTCTGTGTTAGAGCGTAAGGATCTCTTCATAATTGAGAGTTTTGGTTAATTAATAAAGTGTTTACGGTTATGCAAAACGAGACAAAAGTATACTATAAAAAGAAAAACGTGCAATTTTTTTTTAAAAAATCGACATTTTATGACTATCCATCGAACAGAACCCGCGGTTCATCGCCAATTCATTCATTTTCATCATTTTAAAATACGAAAAACTACGTATTCGAACAAACTGGTTTTAAACAAGTTATCAACAGCGATGTTTTTTTTTCTTTATGCATGAAATAATCCTTGACTCGTATTAAAACAAATGTATATTTGCACCCGCTTTTCAGACGGTACCTTAGCTCAGTTGGTAGAGCAAAGGACTGAAAATCCTTGTGTCCCTGGTTCGATTCCTGGAGGTACCACAAACCGATCTCTTCGAGATCGGTTTTTTTTTTGATCTTCGCCGCATGCTTTTTTTCCAAAACATACTTCAAGTTGGGGAGCAACTCCAACTCCACATCGCGAAAGCATCGAAAACCTTTATTCTCACTGATTCTCATGTCGCCGATTCCGTTTTACCCAATGTACTTGGCGCCCTCGAAAATCCAGATGCCATCGATATCATTGAATTAGAACCCGGTGAATCCGCAAAAAACATTGAAATAGCCCATCAGCTTTGGCAACATCTCGCAGAAGCAGAAGCAGATCGTCACGCCCTATTCATTAATCTGGGTGGTGGAGTTATTACTGATCTCGGTGGTTTTGTGGCATCCACTTATAAGCGCGGAATCCCATTTATTCATATCCCGACTTCACTAATGGCCATGACGGATGCGGCCATAGGCGGTAAAACGGGTATTGATTTGGAACATATCAAAAACGCCGTCGGCACATTCGCTCTACCCATCGAAACATACATATGTCCCGCATTTCTTGACACGCTCCCTGAAAATGAATTGCTTAGTGGGTTTGCCGAAATGATCAAGCACGGTATCATCGCCGATGAGACACTTTTTCAAACGCTTGAACTCATCGACTTAGACCAACTTCACACTTTATCGCTATTCGTCGAGCGCAGCGCTCAAATAAAAGAGCAAATTGTTGCAGAGGATCCCAATGAAAAGGGAAAGCGCAAATTGCTGAATTTCGGCCATACCGTTGGACACGCCATCGAATCTGTGACGCTCAATCGCCAACATCATATCTCGCACGGTCATGCCGTGGCTTTAGGAATGCTCGTCGAAGCGCAAATTGCTCATGACTTAAATCTCCTTGCTTCGAGTGATCAAAGTAGAATCAGCGCTTTGATTACCAAGTTTTTCACTCTTGATCAAGCCATTACTTTTGAAGAGCTCCTCCCCTATTTGAAGCAAGATAAAAAAAACATCCATGGTGAAATTCGCATGGCACTTCCCCTCAACATTGGCCAAGCCAACTGGGACATTCATGTTGCCCAAGCGCAACTTCAGAAAAGTTGGAATGCATTATTCAACGGGTAAGTACGATATAATCTTTGATTAAGGTTCTTAAAAAAGTCACTTTATCTGAAGGTACCGGCGAGACATCCAATTTCGTCGCCATAATATTGGCCAAATCGACCATGGCCTCGTGATGCGCGTCGTTGTTGTATTTTCTATTTCGTTCAAGCACTTGTTTAATGAGGATGATATCTTCCTCTCGGAAATTTTTAATCATCGGGAACTGAGGCGCGTAACTCTTTTTAGAATCAATGCGCAAAATGTCTTTCAATCCTATCGACATAGAAGGATTCAATTTCACCACAGACATATTAGACAACATATCGCCCAAGCGCTGACTAAATTTCGTCGACGAGATCAACAACATGGCTAAAAGGGAAGCAGTCATATAAATATCCACAATTCGAAAACTCCACCTCAATAGATAATCATAAAACGTCGGTTGTTTCCCGTTGAGTTTTATCACTTTGATTTTCATCATTTTCTTACCTGGTGTTTGTCCATTCAACACCATTTCAAAAAACAACGAATAAAAAATATTAGAGAGGAAAAGAATTACTAAAACAATGAACATCGCCTCATCATTCCTGATGCGTAAAATTTCCATAAAAATCAATCCATATATCGCTGAGCCCACTGACTTGATCAGCCAATCCAGAATAAAAGCGAAGACACGCT
>JBMOFW010000245.1:0-3407 GCA_049318685.1 Flavobacteriales bacterium | reverse complement strand
TGCGACTTGAGTTAGTTTATTGGTGTTCCCTGTGGTGCCATCCCAGATTTTTGACCAAACGTGAGCACCTGATCCATCGAGTTTGATGAGGAATCCGAATGAACCGATACTCACATTGTCCACATCGGTGGTTTCAGTATTCATGTCGATATCAACAGCTCCGCGTGCTTCACCAACAACATAGATAAAGCCGCTTCCATCAATGGCCACGTCCCATGCGTAATCTTGTTCGCTATTGCCGAAGTGATATTTCCAGAGGAAATTTCCTGTTGGATCATATTTCGCAATAAAGGCATCAAATTGACCGGTTGAGCTACTGATGGCTGAACCGGCGGAAGGGTCGAAGTCGACGACGCCTTCGTATTGTCCTACGACAACGGTATTGTTGAAGGCATCACGGGCTACACTATTGATGTATTGATTGCCTGTGCCGCCGATTTGTTTAGCCCATTGAAGGGACATGTCTTGGCTGAATGCTATGGTGCAACTCAATGCCAGGGAGAAAAGTAGTAAGGTGTGTTTCATGAATGGTATGCAATTTTTCGCACACAAAACACGCCCAAGCGACGACATGAATCAATCGCATAAAAGTAGGTTTTTAAAAGAAATTATTTACCGAAGGCCTTGTTGATCGCGTCAGTGCGGGAATGGACCTGCAGCGTTGAATAGATGTTTCGTATATAGGTTCGAATGGTGTCAACTCCAAGATGAAGTTTATCGGCAATTTCTTTATATCGATAACCGTCTGCGAGTAACAACAGAATTTCCTTTTCACGATTGCTCAGTTGGTCGAGCAGCGCTTGGTTTTGTTTTTTGTGCGGAAACGCTTCGATCACATAGCGGGCTATTTGTGGCGACATGGGGCTGCCTCCTTGAAAGATATCTCGCACTGCTTTTTCAATGTCTTGTGATGCGGAAATTTTGAGAATATAACCAGTGGCTCCGGCGCAAAGTGCATTGAATAAATTGGCGCTATCTTCAAAAATGGTACAGATCAAATACTGCACTCCGAGGGCCATGGGCTTGAGCTTTTCAATGCATTGTATTCCTGATTTACCCGGCAAATCGATATCCATGAGCACCACTTGCGGTTGAATTTGATCGAATGCGAGTTCGAAATCTTCGGCATTTGAATACACACCGACAAGATGAAAGTCTTTAACATGATCGAGCATCACTTTGAAGTGCGTCCTCAGGTCTGCATCATCTTCTACTATGGCGACGCGAATTTGATTCATTTCAAAAGCGAAGTAACGGAATTTTTTTGGGAAGGGGCAATCGCATAAAAGTAGTTATTAACTCAATGGGATAGTGAGTTCAATGCGCACTCCTGAATCTGATTGTGTCCAATTCAACTGCCCTTGCATGTCATTGGCCCTTTTTTTCATATTCAAAATTCCGTTTCCAGACCCTGGTATTTTTTCTTTTTTACTTTGACCATTGTCTTGAATGACTATTTGCATTTTCATAGAAGAAAATTGCACATGAATTTCACAGGAATCGGCGTGGCTATGTTTTAGAATGTTATTGAATGCCTCCTTTACAATCATCATCACATTGCGCTTAACGTCCGGGCTCAAGGTGATTGTGGCTATGGATTCTGATTGGAATTCAATCTGCAAATGGGCATGACACGATGTTTCTTCAAAATAGCGACCGGTGTAATCACGAAGATGCGCTGCGAAATTTTGGAGAGAATCATTTGCTGGATTGACAGCCCAAATAATATCACTCAAATTGTCGATAATCTCTTTTGATGAAGATTTAATGCGTTCAGTGACTTCGTTGTTTTCAAGTCGAGCAGTGAGTAAAGAAATCTTGGTGAGTCCTGATCCTATTTCATCATGGATGTCTCGAGCAATCCGGTTTCTAACTTGCTCGAGGTTGCGTTGGTATTCGAGTTGTTTTAATTTTTTTCTGAAACGACTAATCAGGTATTGACGAATCGAAAGTATCGTCATGGTGATAAGTAGTGCTGCCAAGAAAATTCGAAATAACCAGGTTTGATACCATGCGGGATCAACGATAATCGTGATGGTTTGCAGCGGTTCGCTCCAAATGCCATCTCCATTGGATACTTTTATTCTAAATTGATAATTTCCCGGTTTGAGGTCGGGATATTCGGCGAAGTGGCGACTGCCGGATATGACCCAGTCTTTGTCTAGTCCAACCAATTGATAGGCATAGGTGAGTTCATGCTGTTTGGTGTATTCAAGAGCCAAGAAATCAAATGAAAGAAAGTTCTCGTCATGCTGTAAATGGATTTCATTGCTAAAGTCGCCCGAAATCACTTTGTCCATGACATGAATAGATTTCAGAATTAGGGGAGGCGTTTTTGACGTTAAAGAGGCCGCTTTAATATTGCATTGATAAACACCGTTACCATAGTTAAGGAAAATGTCTCCCGTCGGAGAAACATACAATTCGGAGAACGATAGATTGCCTGTAAGGCCATCTTTAGCACCATAGGTTTTCCATAATTTGGTTTTTATATTAAATGCTATAAGACTGTTTTTAAATTGTATCCAGCAAACGTTGTCTTTGCCCAAACTAATTTGTGAAAGATTATTGGAGGGAAATTGGTTGGTTGTGTTAAGCTCGTAGCTCAAATTTAGTTTGTTAGATGCGATTTCATACACGCGAAGTCCATGGTTTTTTGTAGTTGCCACAAGCTGATTGTTCGGTGTAATAATGAAGTCAGAAAAGTCTTTGTCTGGCAGAACGTAGTCAATAGAAGAACTTGAATCTGTGAACCTGATGAGGCCATTTCCAGCTGAAAGTCCCCAAATATTGTTCTGAGCATCACGATGAAATTTTTGACAACCGATGAATGGAGCTTGGCCTTTGATCAAATCAAGTTGATGTGTATGCTTATTGTATTTTGCAGCGCCTAGGTTGCGAAGCGCTAACCACATATGTGTTTGATCGATTTCGAGAAAATCTTCGACGAAAAGAATATCTTGGTCTTCGGTGATGGAGGTGGCGAATTTTATTTTTTGAAATACATGTGTCACAGGGTTGAAGCGCCAGGTTCCACTGCGAATAGTTCCGATCCAAATTTGATTCTCGTTATCTTGATAAAGACTAACGGGTTCTGACGATTTCGCATCTGCTTCAGGAATTGGCCAGCTTTCTATTGCATTGAATTTTTCGTCATACAGGGTAAGTTGCCTTTTATTGTACAGGTTTAAACCATAATATTGATTTGTATTCCTGTCTTTAATAAGGTATAGGCACGATGTTTCGGAGTTGAAGAAAATATATTCAAATGTTTGCTGACTAGGGTCGAGAATACTGATTCCATCTGCTGTGCCAAGCCAGAGAATGTTGTTTTCGTCTCGGTGAATCAGTCGGATTTCTTTGTTGCTGATTTTGCGAGGCGATTTTTCATTGGCCACTGGAAGTTC
>JBMOFW010000244.1:0-3438 GCA_049318685.1 Flavobacteriales bacterium | reverse complement strand
GGTTGGTTTGATTGTCGATATAGAATGGACTATTCAACACATTGTTTACTGAAGAAATTGTAATGGGTAGGGGTGGGTCAACGCCAGGAACCTGTGCAATATTTACTGCTCCTCCGGGGAAGCCGGCTGGAGAATTGTAGGGACCAGTAATCCCGGGACCGCTCAGTAAAAAAGCAAAAATGTCATTGAAAGAACTATTTACCCAAGCAAGATACTCATCTGATCCAAAAATGTAATTGAATCGCAAGGTGTCGCCGGTTGGAACAAAGTCAAATTCCAAAATACTCATATCGTTAACGCTGCTCACAGTGAAGGCTTGACCAATCAAAGGAGGAACCGAGTTGGCTATGGAGAGCAAATCAGCATCTCCCGAAGCTCCGGTACAGCCGCCATTGCCCAGCCAAAAACCAGGAGAAGGAACTTCAATATTGTGCGAGTGATCGGAAGAAAGTACAACGCCTCCGTTGATTCCCAAGCCAACGGTGCCACCTTCATGCATATATCCGATTTGTTCAAAACAACCGGTATAACTGATGTTGGTTGCTTGAATACCAGACCCCAGCAAAACGTCTTGTACATACTCTTCTATAGAGAGGGAGTCAACCACCAATTGGGATTTGATTTCTGTCGAAATCAAGGTGGCGAATACGATCAAAAAAGGGTAAAGTTTTCTCATGGAACTTTTTGGTTAACATATCCAAGACGGTGAAGTTACCAATAAAGGTTGCTCATGTGGTGTTTTTTTAACGTTCCAAGCACTTAAATTTGCAGAAATGGAGAAAAATCAGATCAATGTGCGGAAATCAGTGGCCAAGGATCCTCTTGGCTCCGCTATGCGCGACTTTTTCCATGAAGGTCTTGATTTTCCGATCCAAGTCACCATCAATGGTCGGCGAGATGAGGACATGTTGCCGTCTTTGTTTTTTAGAAATTATCAAAAAATGCGCGGGTATGAGCGATTGGCGCTCAAACTGTGCAAAGGAAGTGTATTGGATGTAGGCGCCGCAGTAGGTTGCCACAGCTTGTTGC
Source organism: Flavobacteriales bacterium (assembly GCA_049318685.1). Taxonomy (GTDB): domain Bacteria; phylum Bacteroidota; class Bacteroidia; order Flavobacteriales_D; family Sanyastnellaceae; genus JAIXWP01. The sequence continues at coordinate 2,409 of JBMOFW010000244.1, read as the reverse complement.
TACAAAAACGTGGCTTGGATGTGACTGCCCTCGAAAAATCGCCTTTGGCCGCCGAAATTGCCCGAAATAGAGGTGTCGATCGCGTGATATGTGACGACGTTTTCCACGTCAGGGGAATTCAATTCAATACCATTTTATTGCTCATGAATGGTCTTGGAATGGGAGGAACCGAAGAGGGGACGTTGAAGTTATTGAAACACCTAAAAAAAATGCTCGCTCCAAAAGGATGCATTTATGGCGATTCAACAGATATTTTATATAAAACAATGGACGTGAAAGGTGTTTTTGGTCAAGGGCACGACTATCACGGCCAAGTCAAGTTTAAGTTGAAATACCGCGGCATCAGTGCGGAACCATTTCCGTGGATCTATCTCGATCCGGCGCTACTGGCCGAATTGTGCGATAAAGCTGGATTAAAATGCCAGATTATTCATCGCGATCCCGATTTTCACTATCTGGCAAAAATCACTTCTGTTTAGTTAACGGAAATCTTTCAAATCTTCCATCAGACGCTTGCGTGCATGAAAGATGCGGCTTTTTACTGTACCCATTGGAATGGCCATCACATCAGCGATCTCATCATAATGATACCCGTCCATAAACATTTGAAACGGAGTGCGGTATTCATGATTCAAGTTACTAATAGCCAACTGAATGTCTTTTTGATTGATGCGTGTGCTCACCAAATCGGCCGCTGCTGAACCGGAATTCAACAAAAACTGATTCGCCGATTGGTCACTGATGGTATTCTGAAGTTTCTTGCGCTTGTAGTTATTGATGAAAATATTGCGCATAATGGTAAACAACCATCCCTTGAAATTGGTACCGTCTTGAAAATTGTCTTTATAACGAAGCGCTTTCACCATAGTGTCTTGCAACAAATCCTCAGCATCTTCCACATTGCGTGTGAAATTGTAAGCGAAACCTTTGAGATACTTGGCGTTAAGCGAAAGCATGTCGTTGAATTCAATGGTGCTCATAATTGAGTTTGTTTAATAATTTGATGCAAATATTAAACAAAGTTGAGCTCAAACCAAAGATTTTGTTTAAAGAAAATATTAAAAAAGTTAAACAAAAGAAGAAACCGCTCCTGGCGCGGGTTTGCGAAGAAAAAAAAATTAGGCCAATCCCTTGGATAGCTCCTCCATATTCGAATAGATAGAGATAACATCTAGATTTGGGCTCTTGACCCCATGCAAATTATTGCCGGTAAGATGAAAGACGCAACCAGTCTCAGAGAAGTGCTTGTCGATTTTTTTAAGGTAGTCGGCGACTAAAACTGTTGAAGGACTAGTGGTGAAAATTGAAACAAAATGTACCTCGCCGAGACGCTGGTAGACTTGAGTCAAATCTTCAAAAGGGACACTTTGACCCAAGAAAATGCTTCTATGCCCGCGAAGTTTCAATATATAATGAAGCATGATAAGACTAATCTCATGAATTTCCAGCTCAGGCAAATACAAAACGACCGGTTTGGTATTCAATTGAGGAATCAAATCCAATTGATCGACTTGAGAAAATATTTTTTGACGCACCATGCCTGAGATAAAGTGTTCTTGGGCAGGGCATATCGCGTTGGCTTGCCAGAGGTAGCCAATCTGACGCATAAATGGAATAATGATTTCAATATAGGTTTTTTCTAAACCAAGTTCTTTGATATTCAGGTCGATAACGTCATTGAAGAGCTTTTCGTCGTAGTTGAGCATGGAGATTTTCAGCATATGCAGAAAATGTTGCTCCGGTTGTTGGCTTGCTGCGTGCCTGTTTACTGTCTCCCGCATCGCATCTTCGCTCATTTGGGCAATCTGACTGATTTTATAGCCCAAATTGGTCAGCAAGCTCACATTCAACAAGAATTTGAGATCCTTATCCGTGTATTTGCGAATATTCGTATCGCTCCGATCGGGCGCAAGCAGTCCGTAGCGCTGCTCCCAAATGCGGATCGTATGGGCTTTTATGCCCGTAAAGCTTTCTAAATCTTTAATAGAAAATTCTTGCATCTTCATGATAAGTGTCCTCCCAACACTTTTCAAACATATTCAATTCTGAAAAGTTCATTATTGGATATATTTGTCCACCTTAACAAACGAGTGTATGATAAATGTCGCCATTGTGGGATTTGGGTATTGGGGGCCTAATTTGGTTCGCAACTTTAGTTCAATTCCTGATGTGAATGTGAAGAAAGTAGTGGATTTGAGAATAGAGCGACTCGATATCGTCAAAACACAATATCCACAAACAGAAGTTTCCTCCGATATAGACGCGTTGTGGAGTGATAATTCCATTGATGCCGTTGTTATCGCCACACCGGTTTTTACCCATTATGATTTGGCCAAAAAAGCCTTGGAAGCCGGAAAGCATGTTCTGCTTGAAAAACCCATGACCGATACCGTGGATCATGCGCTGCAT
>JBMOFW010000243.1:0-3530 GCA_049318685.1 Flavobacteriales bacterium | reverse complement strand
CATCAATCCGAGTCAAATAAACCGGTGTATCCGGAAAAAGACTATCCAATACAGCTCGATCAGGAAAAGTCATCGTTTCTTCATTGACTGCCCAATCATTTTGATCCCAACCTCGGCCAATAATCCACTCTGATATGCGAGTAGGGGCGTAATCCACTACCCGTTTCACCATTTCATCAAAACTAGGCGCATCAACTAAATTCGCATCTTGAAGCATTAGTCCATATGCCAGAAAATGACAGTGCCCATCGATAAATCCGGGATACACGGCATGTTGTCGTGCATCTAAAATTTGTGGTGCATCATACTGATTCATTATTTCACGCTCTGCCCCAATGGCTATGATAACCCCATCTTTGATAGCCATCGCATCATGAACACTGCCGGCTTCATCCATTGTATAAATCACCGCGTTATGAATGATTAAATCCGCTTGCTCATTTTTAAAATGACAGGATGAAAGTGTCAGTGAAAACGCTGCAACTAGGGCAATAATCGTATAATTCATTTTCTTCATTTCTTGATCAGTGTCGCATTGGCTTGTGCGGTCGGCAAAATGAGTATATCTCCAATTGTTACGTGTAGTGGTCGAGAAATAATGAACCAAGCAGCTTCAGCTATATCGTCAGCGCTGAGTGGAACGAAACCGGAATACACGGCATCTGCTTTGGCTTGGTCTCCTTTGAATCGGACTAGACTAAATTCAGTTTCTGCGGCACCTGGAGCTATTTGACCAACCCGAATTCCATATGGATTTAAGTCGATGCGCATGCTGGATGTAAGGGCGTCTACGGCGAACTTAGTGGCACTATATACATTTCCGCCAGGGTAGCATTCTTTTCCAGCAATCGAACCAATATTGATGATGGTACTGCCGTGCTTTTTCTTTAATACGGGAAGAGCCGCTTGAGTTACATACAAGAGTCCTTTGACATTGGTATCGATCATTTGATTCCAATCGGCCAAGCTGCCTTGATCTATCGAATCTCGCCCCAAAGCCAATCCAGCGTTGTTGACCAATACTTCCCAATGCTGCCATTCACTTGGAATTTTCAAAAAGGCTTCACTCACCTCCAATTGATTGCGCACATCGAAAATCAACGGGAGTACACGAACACCATACTTGGATGATATTGATTCCGCTATACTTTCGAGACGCTCTGCTCTGCGACCAGTGATGATCAATGCGAAACCTTCTGAGGCGAGCTTTTCGGCTATGGCTTTGCCGAAACCTGAAGTTGCTCCTGTAATAATGGCAATTTTATTCACTTCCTTGCTTCTTGATTAGAAGCGGTGAAGTTAAGCATCAAGAGAATTTCACCAATACATTTTCGATAACGGATGCTGAAGAAACGATACTGTGTGATGCTTCGGTCATAAATGTCAGCACTTCCTTGAGTTTGAGCACTTCCATAGCATCGGCTTCTTCTTTAAAAAGTTTACCTATAATATCCTTGTAGGCATTATCGGATTTCTTCTTATAATCTTTAATGATGAAAAGACTTTGACGCATTTCTTCCGTATATCTCAGCGTGTGAAGATTTTTGATGATTTTGTTCAATTCCAGCATGGCTTCATGGATGTAGACAGAAATTTCTAACATCGAAGGATGCAATTGATGTATTTTATACAATTCAATGCGTTTGGAACTGCCATGGATGAAATCCAAGATATCGTCCATTTGGACTGCTAATTCTTGAATATCCTCTCTATCAAACGGAGTGATAAAATTTGCTCCTGCTTCTTGGAGAATGCCATGGGTATACTCATCTCCTTGTGATTCCAACATTTCTATTGTACGATGCGCATTCAAGCGAGTAACACTGTCGCTGTGTAAAGCCATTTTAAGCACGTGAGATGCCTCTAAAATATTGGCTGATGACTGCACAAACAGTGGTATGAAGATTTTATCCTTCGGAACTAACGATTGAAATATAGAATTGAGCGAGAAGTTCATTGTTAAAATTGAAAAGCAAAGATAACTTTCGCTTCACTAGGTATGTTAAACGAATGTTGCGGATTTATCAAACTTCTTTATTCTTGTTCATTGACGGCCTTTATAAAATCTATCCGTGAACCTCTGAAAAGGTCTATGCGCACAAACTTGCATTGGAGCGGGCCATTCAACAAATCCAATCGCTTCGATGGTTTCAGGCCTATTTTTTTCAGTGCTGGAATATTGGAGGATATAATCCAAGCAGAATGACCTGCGAAATTTTGTTTTAAGTGATCTCCTATACGTTGATATAGGAAATCTACTTGTTCTTCATCTAGACGCTCACCGTATGGCGGATTGATGATCAAAGTCCCAGATTCACTTTGTTTTTTTAATTCAAAAAAATCGCTTTGATAAAGCTGAATAAACTTCTCTAAACCAGCGTCTTTTATATTGATTTCAGCGATTTTGATTGCTTTCATTTCCACATCCGAGGCGAATATTCGCGGTTTGGTAGTTTTGAAATTTTTGGATACATCATTGCGGATCTGCCCCCATAATTTTTCATCGAAATTTTTCCATTGCATAAAACCGAATTGTTTTCGATTCCAGCCTGCCGGTATATTTAGCGACATCATAGCAGCTTCAATCGCCAGCGTTCCGCTTCCGCACATTGGAATATATAAATCCGAATTTTGATCCCATTCAGAAAGCATCACCATAGCTGCTGCCAAGACTTCATTTAGAGGGGCCATGGCTCCAGCTCGGCGATAACCTCGCTTATTCAGAGAATCACCGCTACTGTCCAAAGAGAAGGATACTTTATGCTCGTCAATATGAAGATGAAAGCGCATATCCGGGCGCTCGGTATCAATGCTTGGCCGGCGTCCAAATTCGTCATTGAAGTAATCTACAATCGCATCTTTGGCCTTCAATGCCGCATAGTGCGGGAGTTTGTATTGAGGAGAATGCACCGAGGCGTCAATGGCAAATGTGTGATTGAGGAATAAATAATTGGCCCAATCCACTTTTCGCAATTGCTTATACAAATCTTCAGGACCGCGACTATGAAATTCTGCTATAGGAATTAGCACACGCAAAGCTGTTCTCAATTCTAGATTGCAGCGGTAAAGTTGTTCTTTATTGACTTGTGCATGCACTACGCGCTTACCTGCTTCAATTTGTGAAGCTCCAATTGCAGTCAACTCTTGTTGTAGCAGTGGTTCAAGGTATTGCAGCGTTTTAATCGAAACCTTGAATCGACCATTTAAAAAATCATCCATTATGCACCTGCTTTTTTAGCTTTATATCCCCATTGCATCAGAAAAGTCACCACTTTTTCGCGATGATCTCCTTGGATGATGATTTCGCCATCCTTTGCCGATCCACCGGTTCCGCATTTGGTCTTTAATTTTTTGCCCAAGTCTTCCAAATCTTCGGATTTACCCACGAATCCCTTAATCACTGTTGCGATTTTGCCTCCGCGGTGATTTTTTTCTAGCCAAACCCGCAGGTCTTGTTGCCCCGGATTTAGGGTAGTCGCATTTTCTTCTTCTTGATTCAAATTGAGGTCTTTATTGGTAGAAAAGACCAA
>JBMOFW010000242.1:0-3571 GCA_049318685.1 Flavobacteriales bacterium | reverse complement strand
CTGCAGGCTTCAAGCTGCAGGCATAAGGTGTGAGGAATTATCGGCAAAAATTATTTCATTATTTATTGAAACTTCTAAAACATAATAAAATGAAGTACCAACGAAACAAATTGATCATAGCCGGAGGAACGGGATTCCTCGGGCATGTTCTCCTTCAACGCATGGCCCCCCTTTTCGATGAAGTGGTAGTGCTCTGTCGGAAACCTTTTGAATCATACAAAAACATCCGAAGCGTACAATGGGATGGCAAACAACCTGGCTCTTGGGTAGATGAAATTGATGGCGCCAACGTACTCATCAACCTCACCGGTAAGAGTGTAAATTGCCGCTATACCGCCGAAAACAAAAAACAAATTCTTGAGAGTCGACTCGCTTCAACCCTCGCCCTCGGTGCGGCTGTCATCATGGCTTCTCACCCACCGAAACTCTGGATCAATAGCAGTAGCGCCACCATTTATCGCCACGCCGAAGACCGTCCACAAGACGAATACAGCGGCGAAACGGGCCATGATTTTAGCATGGATGTTTGTCGCCAATGGGAAGAAACGTTTTTCGATATTCCCGTTCCTACCACCCGTAAAGTGGCCATTCGCACCGCTTTGGTCTTGGGTCAACAAGGTGGAGTATATCCTGTATTTCGCAAATTGGCGAATATAGGACTAGCTGGCAAGCAAGGAAGCGGGCGCCAAATGACCAGTTGGATTCACGAAGTTGATTTTGTATCTGCTATACGTTTTATTATTGACTCACCTGAACTGGATGGCGTTATCAATCTGGCCGCGCCACATCCGGTGAGCAATGAGGAATTCATCAAAACCATGCGTCACAGCCTAGGTCATTCTTGTGGTCTCCCTCAGACAAAATGGATGCTCGAAATTGGAGCATGGATCATGGGCACCGAAACCGAACTGGTGACAAAAAGCAGATGGGTCGTTCCTACGCGACTTCTCAGTTGCGGATTTGATTTTAAATATCCTTTCGTTCAACAAGCATTCAACGCGCTAAAACACAAAACAGATGATCACGCTCATAGCCAATCTTCTTTGGAAAATAAAGTTCAACTGGCATAGAAAACGCAGTTCTTTTTTAGGAAATCTTTTCAAGTAAAATGATTTTGTTCGTCGCTCCGTGATTAATTTTGATAAAAATTCATGTTATGCTTAACAAGAAAGTAGAAAAAGCCCTCAACGACCAAATTAAAATGGAAGCGGAAAGCAGCCAATCCTATTTGGCAATGGCCTCTTGGGCAGAAGGCGCCGGACTATCAGGCACTGCAGCGTTTCTGTATCGTCACAGCGATGAAGAGCGCTTGCATATGTTGAAGCTCATCAAATTTGTGAACGATCGAGGCGGTCAAGCTATCATTCCGGAGTTGAAGCAACCTGCGAAAGATTACAAAAATCTACAAAACGTCTTCAAACTATTGCTCGATCACGAAACAAACGTGACCGAAGAGATTAATAATGTTGTAGATGTTTGTCTGAAAGAAAAAGATTACACTACCCACAACTTTATGCAATGGTATGTAGCCGAGCAAATCGAAGAAGAAACATTGGCTCGCAACATCCTTGACAAACTTAAGTTGGTTGGAAATGATAATGGCGCTCTTTACATGTTTGACCGCGACTTGCAGAGTATGGGCAGCGCTCCGGTGAAGGCGTAATACGGGTTTAAAAAGTATTTGAAAAAGCTTCTCAACATGAGAGGCTTTTTTTATTCCCCTATATTTCAGCATGTTGCTCAGTAGACCTCTTAACAAAGCATCGTGGGAAACATCGCGCATCGCACTAAATTACAGTGGGTTATTACCCTAGTTTTGTTACAAGGCTCACTATACCCCCGAGAATGAAACAACCGATTCTTGTATTTTGCGTTTTGATTTGCATTCTGCTGTCGTGCAGACCGCAGGCTACTGCGCAAAAAATAGATGAATCGGATACCCGAGCCATGGTGCAAGCCAGCTTTCTTTTCCAATTTGCTTCCAATTGCAGTTGGCCTAAAGAATTTCGCAATGGTAAATTTTATATTGGAGTCTTGGGCAACTCGGCCATTTTCACTTCTGCGAAAGAACGCTACGGCGCCAAGCCCGTTGGAAGTCAAGTGCTCGAATTTGTTTCGCTTACTGAAGTTCCAACCACACAATTTTTCCATATTGTTTTTATCGACAAATCGCATAAAAGTGATTTGAATAAAGCGTTGAAAGAACTGAAAAATAAAGGTACACTTATAGTTACCAATTGGGAAGGAGCCCTAGGACAAGGCGCTCATATCAATTTTAAAACTGTCGAGGGAAGCATTCGTTATGAAATGAACGAAGCCTTGATTGAAGATAAAAAAATCATTCCAGGAGTAAAAATTGTTCAATGGAAAGTCAACTGAAGCATATCGCCCGTCTTGTGCTGCTTCTGGCCATCATACTGACCAGCGGCATTTCCTTTGCACAAAATATTCCTCCGCTTACCAATGAAGCGATCAAAGCATTCAATATGCGGAACTTTGTACAGGCGGAAAACAAAATCGCCGAAGCATTGATGCACCCCGATGAATCGAAAAACCCCTATACCCATTATACAGCTGGCTTTATTCACAAAGAAATATACAAACAGCTAGAGCCTGAAAATCGTGAGAGCAAACATCGCATTTTGGGCATCCGCTATTTGAAAGAGTGCCTTGAGATGGAAAACTCCGGAAACACAGCCGATATGGCCATTTCCGCCCTAAAATTTCTGGCCACCTCTTATTACAATGACGCCCTCCGTCGCACCGTAGAAATCACTACCCAAAATGCCAACGAACCCGAAATATTATACAATCAATTTCGATCGACAATGATGAGCGCAGAGGCACAATTTGACTTTACCTCATACGATATTCAGTTCTCAAAAGCCATGGGACAAGCCCACTATAAACTCTGGGAAAATGACCCAACTCTGCAATCTGAAGCTGATGTATGCGCAGATTTCTACGAGCGTGTTTTAATCTTGGATGAAAATGATTGCGAAGCCAAATTCAACCTCGTCATTTTACGCTACAATCAAGGCGTATATCGCATTCGAAGCATGAACACCAACACGGATATTTCCGAAATGATTACGATGCAGGAAAGTGCCATTCGCTACTTTTATAAGGCAATGCCGCTCGCACAAGCCTGTTTTGAACAATGTCCTCCTGCAGTCAATTATTACAAAGGACTTATGTTTTGTCATCGTGCCCTTGGAAATGAAGCTGAATATGAAAGACTGCGCTTAGAATTGGAAGAAAAAATCGCAGAAGGCATTATCAAACCACAGAAATAATCAAATGAAATTCAGACTCACGATATCCAGAAGAATAGCCCTCGGATTTGGCCTATTCATCCTGGTCGTGGCCGTTCTTTTTTTGATTACAACCAATACATTGCGTCAAAGTAGGGAGATTAACAACCGCATCAACAATCAATTTGTCCCTTCTCTTTCTACACTACAGGAACTCGATAATCACTTGATGCGTTCTCAAGATTTAATCCGACAATGGACCTTTGTGCAACGCCTTGATGAAGATCAACAACGCTTGGAGTTAATTCAACTTACCG
>JBMOFW010000241.1:0-3611 GCA_049318685.1 Flavobacteriales bacterium | reverse complement strand
TTCCATATTTCGAGGTCTCGATAGGTTAGAGTCATAGTTTTTAAATTTTTGCAAAGATATTTTCGACCTGAAGATTTCAATCGACATGAATAATTTTATTATATTCGACTTTATTCAAGGAATAACCGGTTGTAACAACCAGAAACTTGTAACCAGAAACCAGAAACTTGAAACCATGAAGTACCTGTTGGCATTTTTACTCCCTCTGACCACTTGGATTTCCTTTCATTGTGAAAATTGGGTGGTGTTTTTACCGGTCATTTTTGGCTTCGTGATTGTGCCCATAACCGATCAAATGCTCGGTCCGGATAAGACGAATTTTTCGGCAGAAAAAGTGGAGCGCATGAAAGAACATGTTGCTTTTGATTTGATGCTATATGCGGCCGTTTTGGTGCATCTTTTTTTAATCGGATATTTTCTGACACAAATGAAATTAGTCCATGAAACGGGATATGTTTTGGTGGGGCATATACTTGCGATGGGAATGATGTGTGGTGTCTTTGGTATCAACGTGGCGCATGAGTTGGGGCATCGTCCTGATCGGTTCAATCAGACTTTATCGAAGATCATGTTGGCTACCACAGGATATATTCATTTTTTTATTGAGCACAATAAAGGGCACCATCGCAATGTGGGAACGCCGGAGGATGCGGCTACTGCACGCAAAAACGAATCGCTCTATCGATTTTGGTTACGCAGTATTTCTGGTACGTATTTGTCTGCATGGAAGATTGCCGCAAAAGAGCGCCAACGAAAAAATCAATCGTGGTGGTTGGATGAAATGTTGCGGTTGCAAATGATGCAATGGGGTATTTTTTTATTTATTGGATTGTGGTATGGTTGGTTGATCATGATCTATATGTGCTTAGCCGCCGTCTTCGGAATCATTCTGTTAGAGACAGTCAACTATATCGAACATTATGGGTTGGAAAGAAAGAAGGTTTCGGATTTCAGATATGAAGATGTGCATCCGATGCATTCATGGAATTCGGATTTTGTGCTGGGTCGAATAGTGTTGTTTGAATTGACCAGACATAGTGATCATCACACGACGCCGCATAAGCATTATCAAGTTTTAAATACGACCTCGGATGCATCCGAGCTGCCGGCAGGCTATCCCGCAATGATGATGCTTTCCATGATTCCACCGCTTTGGTTTAGAGTCATGAATCCGCGTTTATAGCATTGCTTTTGGCAAATGCATCAAGACTTGCGTATAATTGCAGGACTAAACAATACAATTCATGAAAAAATACTTTTTTTCCTTTATGATAACTTCCGCTATGTTGATGAACAGTTGCGGAGATTCGAATGGTGAACACATGACCCCCGGTCGAAAAGATTCGTTGACTGTATTGCCCACAAGTGTAGATACAACGCAACAAAAAGAAGTTACTCGCGCTACCGGCGAAGTAATGGTTGCATTTAAGCCAATGACTTCAGAAATGGAGAAGTACAAGGTGAGCAAAGAACAAATGGAAGCGTATGAAGTGTGGTACAACTCGGTGGTAGCGCCTATCGCGAAAGAGAAAGGCCGCGCTTGCAGCTCAACAGATGATGAGAATATTATGCTGAATTTAAGCAAAGCCAATCGCTTTACCGTTCAACGCAGCATGTATCCTGAGCCATTCGGTTTGATTATTACTTTGGAAGGAAAGAGTCCAATCGTATTGCATGAAATGGCTTCACGCGAAAAGATTGAAGCAGCATTGAAATAAAGAAATAACATCCCATGAGTAAATTTCGTCCCGGCGTACTAACCGGTCAAGAGGTAACAGACCTACTGAATGATGCCAAAGCCAATGGCTACGCCCTTCCCGCAGTAAATGTAATAGGCACCAATTCCATCAATGCTGTTTTGGAAACTGCACGAGATGTCAATTCGCCGGTAATCATTCAATTTTCGAATGGCGGAGGAGCATTCTTCGCTGGAAAGGGATTGAAGAATGATAATCAGCAAGCAGCGGTTTTGGGCTCAGTGAGCGGTGCTCAACACATCCACATGATGGCGGAAGCCTATAATGTGCCTGTGATCATTCACACAGATCACTGTGCCAAGAATTTGTTGCCATGGATGGATGGTATGTTGGAGCATGGAGAACGCCATTTCGAAAAAACCGGAAAACCGCTGTTTAGCTCCCATATGCTTGATTTTAGCGAAGAGCCGTTGCACGAGAATATTGAATTGAGTGCGCAATATCTCAAACGCATGCACGCCATGGGAGTGACCCTCGAAATCGAATTGGGTGTAACCGGTGGAGAAGAAGATGGCGTGGATAATTCGGATGTAGACAGCAGCAAGCTGTACACTCAACCGGAGGATGTGGCCTATAGTTACGAAGAATTAATGAAGGTGAGCCCTCGATTCACTGTGGCTGCCGCCTTTGGCAACGTGCATGGGGTGTATAAGCCCGGCAATGTGAAATTGCAACCGATCATTCTCAAAAATTCGCAAGACTACGTGAAGGCGAAGTTCAATACCATTGAAAAGCCCATTCACTTTGTATTTCACGGAGGCAGTGGATCGACTCAAGAGGAAATTCGAGAAGCCATCAGTTATGGAGCCATTAAGATGAATATTGATACCGATATGCAATATGCGTATATGGCTGGTATTCGCGATTATATGGTGTCGAAGTCCGTGTATTTGCAAGGGCAAATCGGCAATCCAGAGGGAGCAGATAAACCCAACAAGAAATTTTACGATCCGCGTGTGTGGTTAAGAGAAGGGGAGAAGACACTTGTGGCGCGTTTGCGTCAGGCGTTTGAAGATTTGAATTGCATCCAACGCAATTAAGGCTCGAAATATAGTCATTCCTGCGAACAGGCGACAATTTTCATTGTTCATTTAACCGAAAAATAAGATTTCGGTACCGATCAATGAAAATTTGTCGCCTGTCGTCATTTTCAAGTGCTTCATTTTCAGAAAAATGGGCTTGGTACGAAAAAAATGTGATTTAGAGGCATCCATTTTTCTAAATTTCGTCCTAACATTGCGTATGCTTATCCTTAACAAGCATCCTTAACAAATTTATTTTTTTAATCAAAACCAAATTTTCATGAAGAACAAATACTTCGAGAGAAGTGCGTCTAAGTTCACGGAACTACAGCGCAAGTTTTTTGTGCGAACGAGTGCGGTTCTTGCTTTGATTATGCTTCTCGGCTCTTCAGCCGTGGCGCAGTCGCTGCATTCACAGTACACGTTTAGTACTACTTCTGGTACTTACACTGCTATTACAGGTGGAACACAATTGTGGACATCTGCTAATATGGGAACGGATGGTGTTTCTGCCGCCATTACGATTCCTTCGTTTACATTTAATGGTACGGCTTACACGTCCATTTATGTCAATAACAATGGCTATTTGACTTTCGGGGCAACAGCGCCTACAGCCAGTGGTTATACTGCTATTTCTGGTACTACTGCTTATTCTGGAGCCGTAGCTGCTTTTGCGGGTAACTTGATTGCCTCTACAGTTTCTGGATCGGCATGTGAAGTGCGTTCTGAAAACCTTTCAGGTTCTTCGGAGTTTGTTGTTCAGTGGACAGATGTTGCTCGCAATTTGTTAGCTGCCAATGACCGTTTCAATTTCCAAATTCGCTTGAATTAT
>JBMOFW010000240.1:0-3701 GCA_049318685.1 Flavobacteriales bacterium | reverse complement strand
GAAAGAAAGCACATATTCTTTACCTACTTCCAAAGGAGAAGTAAATTGGGTGGACAAGTATTCGCGTGTATTGGCCGTGTTTATGCCCGTTGCACAAAATCCCATTAGAGCGCTGCCTTGAGGTGCATTCACGCTGGCCATAGGTGTCAACGGCAAATCAGCAGACGCGTTGGCCGAGTAATGATAATAATCTGGAGAAGAAGCTGTGCTTCCTGCATTTGACCATCCAATGGCACGGCTGAACTGCCCAGTATTATCCGGTAAGGAAGAATATTCTTCAAATCCGGGATTTTGCAGTTGTGCATTCACCACAGGCAATGCCAGCCACAAAAGCAATATGAAAGCAAAAAACTGTTTCACGGCAGTCTGGTTTTAGGAAGCTAATATAACAATAGTATTCAATAAATCAATGACTTATATGAACACCTGTTCACAATCATAATGAAGACCACAGAAATGAGTAAAAAGTTGTATGCGCTATTTGAAAAGCGTCGCTGGTTTATTGAGTAAAAAGTCCTTTACGAGACCAACACGCACATAGCCCGCATTCCAACGCCAATTGTATTCTTGAGAACTCATCAAATACACTTTCGGAATCGTCCAGCTCAAATTGACATCGACACGGAGTGATTCAGTAATTTTCCATTGTGCGCCTACATCCACCATTGCCGACCAAAAAGACGAATTGAAATCCTGTCGCATCAAAAGCGTCCTATTCCATGTGCCATCGGATTTTACTTCGTCAAAATAAGCGGGCACCCCTGTTATGTTAGAAATCTGCCGATAGACAGCATTCAACGAAAAGTAGGCAGACCATGGTTGGTTTCTCGGAAGCACATAGTATCGAAAACTAAGCGGTACTTCCAAGGTTCTAAAACTGTGTTTTTGCCGATTCAAGTTTACTTGAGTAAATCGTTCTTCAAATCCAGGATCAATAAATACCACATACCGTTGCCATAATTGACCGTCAACATTTTCAAAAGCCCTCCTACTTTCGGCTGGCGCCAACTCAGCGGTGTTGATTGATTGCGAAGTAATATTTTGTTTTGAAAAAAATAAACCGATTCCAACATCGACATCTTCACGCAACATACCTCTCAAATCTACGCCATAGGAATACGAAAACTCTCGTGACGGTTTCAAATCCAAAAAATCATCGAGCAAATGGTTGTCCGCATCAAAAGGAGAACAGGTAGTGAGGCCCGGAGCACCATATATACCAAATGAAAATGGCAAATCCGGCCATTGTTTTTTTATGTCTTTTTTACCCGCTTTTTCGATCGAATCGGTATTGGTGACAACATCTTTTTGTTCGATTTCGATGACTTCACCATCGAGAATAAGCGTGTCTTTTATGCACACCGAAGCCGAGGCAGGCATGACCACCATGAAAAGAAAAAGCAACACAGCATACGCCGCATTGCTCAATCCTTTTGGTTTCACACCTGAATTAGTTCTCATCCGGTCGCTATTATTTGTCCGGCTAATATAGGCGCGTGTTTTTAGTATATTACTTATCCTTTGATTTTAACACAGGAACTTCGAGTTTTTTGTGCTCTTTCTTTTCCTGCTCCTTAACAATTTCTTTGGTGATTACCTCTTGATCAGGAGTTACATTCTGTTCGGATGAAACTGTACCTAAAATTTCTTGAGGTTCATTTGGCATAATCGCTTCCACATTAGGTGAAGCCACCTGAGAGGCTGTCAAAACCTCTTTGGTTCTTTGAGTAGTGCCGTTGTTTTTATTCGTCGCGTCCGCCGCGTTCGAGTGCATTGCTGTGCAAGAATTTGTGCCTGCACATGAAGCAGCCACAGGGGCTTTCATGATCGTTTCGATGGTCTCCACTGCCTTCTGTACAGCCACTTCAGATTTTGTATTGGTCATACAAAAAATAGAAGCAGCACCAGTCAGGAGCAACGCCACATACCAAATGTTCAAGCGAGAAGCATTCCACGCGAAGAATCGACTGCGCGCATACTTTCGGCGAACACCGGCATACAACGCTTCGGGAACTTCGGGAGAGTAGTTCTCAAGCTGACCTTTTACTTGTTGGAAAAACATTTCCTCACTCATCACGCTTTCGTTTTTATTTTGCTAATGTCTAATAATTCCTTTTGTAAGTGGCTTTTGGCCCGCGACAATTGTGACTTTGATGTATTGACATCTATGCCCAACATGTCTGCAATTTCCTTGTGCATAAAGCCTTCTACTACATATAAGTTGAAGACTGTTTTATATCCGGTAGGAAGTTTATTGATGCACAACAACAATTCTTCCTGGGTAAATTCGAGGTCATCGAAGTGTCCCGGATCGTTTTTGTGCTGCACCATATCATCGATATCTTCTTGAAACGCGTGTTTCAAATTTTTTCGATAATAGGTAATGCTTGTATTGACTGCAATCCTTCTCAACCATCCTTCAAAACTTCCATCGTGGTGGTAACTCCCGACGTTGTTATAAATCTTTACAAACACTTCTTGCAACACGTCTTCGGCTTCCATTTTATTTTTGGCGTACCGAAGACAGATTCCGTAGAGTAAGGAGGCAAATTTCTTGTATAGCGCGTCCTGAGAGCGTTTTTCACCCCGAACACAACCGTCGATTATGCCCTTAATCTCGTCCATCTGAAATAGAAACTATGAATTGTTGAAAAGGGTTGCTTTTGCAGTTGAAAATTAGTGCTTTTTTCTAACTAACACATTGTAATCCAAGAAATAAAGCACTTTAATAGAAATACTGTTTTGCTGAGGCTGACTAAATGTAAAGTCCAAATCATCACGCAAACCCGTGGGAACTGGGTCTCCAAACTGACTTTGAATAATAGCATTTTTCCAAACAATGGTCATTTCACTGCCCGGTGTAAAGATCCACCGATAAACCAAATCAATCGTAAAACTGTTGAAATTGCGATCGACCGCACTATGTGCTGTGTTTTCGCCATTTTCATCCACAAATCCTTCGAAATCACTGGCCGATAAATAGCCATCCTCCTCCAAATGGAAAAACTCTTTGTATTTTGAATATCCCCAATAATGACGCACCCGACAACTCATATTCATGACCGGATTGAAAGCATAATTGACTGTGAGCACATTGGTATGTGAGATCACATCGCGTCGGCCGAAAAGCGGTTCGTCATTATAAAAAGAAGCAAAACCCAGGTCGTTAAAATGATTTTGCCAGCTATACACGTAGGTAATAAACAAATGATCATTTACACGGAATCGCGGCGCGATGCGAAAATTTATTTTTCTTCTGCCTTCATTTTCATAATCCGTAAACCATGAACCCAAATCAAGCGCCACTGGTTTGCGATAATCGGTGCTGATCCAGCCACCAATTGAATTGTATGTATATGTTCTGAATGTTTTGCCCCAAATACGCGGCTCGAAATAATCATAGCCACGCACAGGCATTGATGTAATATTCAAATTGTAGGTGGTGAAGCCCTTGGTATTGAGGTAAGAATCCGATTCCAGATATACGTCCGTAAAAAGATTGGGGCGATAGAGCTGGTTATAATACAAATATAGATTGGATGTAAAACTATTGAACCGACCGAATGGAGTGCGTTGTTGGAACGTCACATTTCCAAAATAGTTAAATGAGTTGTTGGCTTGAAGAAACCCCATGTCCTTAGGGTCATAAGTATCACTTTCTATAGATGTTCCCACTGAGGCCTGCCATTTACCACTGATGC
>JBMOFW010000239.1:0-3721 GCA_049318685.1 Flavobacteriales bacterium | reverse complement strand
AGCACGTTGACAAATTCAGTGAAATCGTATTTGGTTCGACTGCCACTAGCCTTGCGGGAGAATTGACTTGTCCAGTCTTGATCATTCCACCGGACGCTCGCTTCCGCCCATGGAAGAAAGTGGCCTTTACCTTTGACCAGAAAGAGATTCCGACCAATACCGGTATGGGGGTTCTCAAAGAATTGACAGAATTATTCTTACCTAAACTTCATTTCGTACACGTCATGGATTCTCCTTTTGGTGCAAAAGACACCAAAGCAATTGAGCCCATTGAAAAGTACTTAGGAGGAGTTTGTTATCGCCATTTTTTGAATGATGTGCCCGGAGAAACCATAGAAGTCATTCAGGATTGGTTGCGTCGTTACAAGTCAAATGTGGTGGTCATGGTTGCCCGTAAACACAATGTGCTCTGGCGCATGTTACATGAATCACACACGAAACAATTGGCTTTCAAAAGTCCAGTGCCCGTATTGGTTATTTCAGAAAAAAACTAAAGTATTTTCCAATGAAAATTCATATCGCTGACAACGTAACGATCCAAGGAATTCAGCGCGAGTTCTCTTCTGTGTTCAACTATTTGAAGTTGGAGTTTTTTTCTCGTCCACACCAAACTGGGAAAGGATCTGAGAAAAAATACATGAAAACAGAAGATGCTATACTCAAAGATTTTCGCTTGGTTCATAGTTCCGGTGATTTGGTGATCACTAGTGACATGACTGTGGCGGATCTTGAAAATCTGTTCAAAGATCACTTTGGGTTATATGTTCAAGTATTTAGAAGATCCGGAAGACTATGGCTCGAAACCACTGCTACCGACAGTTGGACATTGAGTGTCCAGAATGAGCAAGGCCGCGAGCTCTCCTCGGACTATAAATATTAATCCTATGGATCTTTCGTACTCATTTACCAAACCGAGTACCACACTAGGTAAAATCAAAGATGAGATTCTTTGCTACCATTGTGGTGAAGTTTGTCCCGATCCGAACAATATCGCGGATGAAAAGCATTTCTGTTGTGATGGCTGCAAGGCTGTCTACATGATGCTTTCGGAAAATGGCATGTGTACTTATTATGAGATTGACACATCCAAAGGAATATCTCCTAAGTTGTCGCGCTCATCGGAAAAGTTTGCTTTCTTGGAAGATGAAAAAACACAGCAAGCGCTTTTTACATTTGAAAACGATACCGAGGCGCACATCACTTTTTCATTGCCGCAAATACATTGCGCGTCCTGTGTTTGGCTTTTAGAGCATTTATATAAACTCAATCCGGGGATAGTTCGATCACAGACTGATTTCATTCGCAAATCGGTATCCGTCGTTTTCAAAAAAGAACAGACCACATTGCGCAACGTGGTTGAATTGTTGGCAACCATAGGGTATGAGCCTGCATTTAACTACCAAGATTTAGGCAAAAAGAAAAATACCGACATCAATCGTCAGCGCATTTACCGTTTGACTGTCGCTGGCTTTTGTTTTGGCAATATCATGTTGCTCAGTTTTCCTGAATACTTGAACAGTGGCGAAGTGGATCACCACATGCTCAAGGTGTTCAGTTATCTGAATGTATTGTTGTCATTGCCCGTATTGATTTACAGCGGTGGGGAGTTCTTTGTTTCGGCATGGCAAGGATTACGTGCCAAATTCCTAAATATTGATCTGCCATTGAGTTTGAGTTTGGCGATCACCTTTGGACGAAGCATGTATGAAATTATTAGCGGTACCGGTGCGGGGTATTTAGATTCGATGGCGGGAATTATTTTTTTCATGCTTATTGGTCGTTATTTTCAAGACCGTACTCACCGCAACTTGCAGTTTGACCGCGATTTTAGGAGTTTCTTCCCTATTGCTGTCAGTAAAAAAGAAAATGACAATGAGCGCACTATTCCGCTGGCACAGCTCAAAATCAAAGACCGAATCATCGTTCGGTCACAGGAATTGATTCCTGCGGATGCCGTGTTGATCAAAGGCGATGCTCGAATCGATTATAGTTTTGTGACCGGCGAATCGCGTCCGGAGCATGTGAGTGAAGGCAGAACGATTTATGCTGGCGGTCGTCAAACAGCGGGATTGCTCGAATT
Organism: Flavobacteriales bacterium; assembly: GCA_049318685.1. Classification (GTDB taxonomy): domain Bacteria; phylum Bacteroidota; class Bacteroidia; order Flavobacteriales_D; family Sanyastnellaceae; genus JAIXWP01. The sequence continues at coordinate 1,641 of JBMOFW010000239.1, read as the reverse complement.
AGAGGTGATTCGCGAAGTAGAGCAAAGTCACTTGACTCAACTTTGGAACAAAGAAAATCAAAAGAAATATGTGAGTAAGATGGATAACATGGTGCATCGTTTAGCGCGCCAGTTCACTGTCTTTTTATTATTGCTTTCAGTAGGTAGTTTCTTGTTTTGGTTGCCCTTTGATTCTGCGCGCGGTTTTGCAGCGTTGACAACCATCTTGATTGTGGCTTGTCCTTGCGCATTACTCCTTTCAGCGACATTTACTCATGCCTCCGTGATTAGCATTTTGGGCAAGAATGGGGCGTTTATTCGTCAAGCGGATGTATTGGAGAAAGCTGGAAAGAGTAAGCACATCGTATGGGATAAAACCGGAACGATCACCACCAAGCTTGAACAATCGATGAACTATGCAGGAGAAGAATTGACACCGGCCAAGGCTTCCGTGATGTATTCCTTGGCTGTCCAATCCAATCACCCGTTAAGCAAAGCCATCGCCGAGTATATGCGTCAGCAAGGAATTGCGCTAGAAAGAAAAAGTATTGATGATTATGTTGAAAAACCAGGTTATGGAACAGAAGGTTCGATCGGCGCTCATCATTACAAATTGGGCAATGGATTATGGGTAGGCTGTGAAGAAGAACATGCACAGGAAACACGCGTTTACTTTTCAGAAGACAAAAAAGTCATCGGACATTTTGCTTTCTCTGCGGGGTTCCGTCACAATTTAGAACACGTGTTGACACAACTCAAGTCAGAAGGCTATACCTATTCTATTCTGAGTGGTGATAAAGCCGCAGACAAAGCGCTTTTGAGTAAATATTTTGATGACCATACGCCGATGTTCTTTGGTCAGAGTCCGTCGGATAAATTGGACTATATCAGCAGCTTGCAAGCTAAGGGTCAAGAAGTGATCATGGTTGGAGATGGATTGAATGATGCAGGTGCGCTGTTGAAGAGTGACGTGGGTATCGCCATTTCAGATGACGTGAATAATTTTACTCCCGCTTGTGATGTCATTATTGAGGGAAAAAGTTTTGGTCAATTCGATAAATTATTGGCCATGATCAGGGCTTCTAAGAATATTGTGATTGGTAGTTTTATATTATCACTATTATACAATACCGTTGGTTTGTCTATTGCAGTTCAAGGAGAAATGCATCCATTCATTGCTGCGATTTTGATGCCCATGAGTTCTATTTCGATTATTCTTTTCACTACCGGGGTCAGCCGGATATATGCGATGCGTTTGGGTCTGAGCACACGTCACCGAAAATCCTGATGTAAGTCAGGGCATTCGCTAACTACCGTCAGTATGCGCCGTGTATTGTGAAAATACATTTGATGCACAAATTCTTTTAAAAAGAATGGCTGCAATTTATATCCTCATAGGCGTAAGTATTCCCATAGCTGCTGGCTTTCTTATTGCCTTTCTCTATTCGGCCAAGCATGGCCAATTTGATGATGATTACACACCATCGATTCGCATGTTGATGGATGATCCTAAACCAAAAGACACTAACGATAATACTACAACCAAGTAAACTGTTATGAATACCAACATTGAACGTTTCGAGTACGACAACTCGATAGTCAAAAAGTTCGCCATCGCCACAGGATTGTGGGGCGTGGTGGGAATGTTAGTGGGACTGATTG
>JBMOFW010000238.1:0-3810 GCA_049318685.1 Flavobacteriales bacterium | reverse complement strand
GAATATTTTATTGGAAGCAACAATGTCTTTCACGGCGATACCGATATGCTCGATTCTATTCATGGTTATTTGTTATAGCGATTCATGTCTTTTCCCCAGAGATCGTGTTTGGATCCGGAGGTGTCTTTGCCCACGCATTTGCGATCGGCTGTTTTATCCAAAAATAGAACACGGATCGAGATAATGATCGGCCTGTAATCACTAGAGAAATAGTGTAATGTGGATTTACCGTTGAATCCGGGAAGAATATTAAGTATTGGTGTTTCAATGGTAGGCATGATATAAAGGCCGGGATCGACCTTCCATCCAATGCCCAATTTATAATGCAATTGAAGCACCATTGGGTCGGGGAAACTCCATGGAATATTTCCGTAAGTACCGGATGACGAACGGTTGTTGAGAAAGCGATAGTCAAAATTGGCACCGAGCGAATTGTGAATCCACATATTGTCGGCAAATTGAATGATGTTGGATGCGTTGAAAAAGGCGCCGGCGAAGTGTTCGCTGAATTTTGCCATGTTTTTTGTTTCGACCAAAGTTCCGGTATTCACGAGTCCGGCGTATTCTTCCTTGCCTCGAAGCATTTTGTAATGAATGCCGTAGTCGATATGATGAATGAGGTAAAGGTTTTCGATGAATTTGTGACGACCGCCTTCGGCATAGAAGCCGATGCGACTTGATGGGTCAAAACGCCCGCTATATATAGTGTCGTTGGCAAACTCACCTTCACCGCGCAATGTTTCGAATCGATCACCGGATACTCCGGGCATTAATGTAATTCCTGGAGCAAAGAACCAACCGCGTTTTTGATAGGCGTTTTCGCCATAGAGCTTCGGTTTATGACGTCCTACTTGGGCTGTTGCAGAAAGCAAGCAACAGAGTATACCGAGAATAAGTGCCGTTTTTTTCATGATACACAAATTTGGACCAAATCAGTAACGACCCGAACGTCGAGTTATTGAGTTGATAACAATATCGTTTGAAAAACCGTTTAAGCCGAGATCAAAGTGCGGATATGCTCTTCAACTTCTAGGCTATCCCATACTTCTGCGATATCGGCACGATCCATTACTTTCTGCATGATTTGATCTTGCTTAATACCGTTTTGAAGGGCTTCATGGTAAGGGATGTGTGAGAAAGAAACCTGTGAATAGAGCGGCATCCAAAGGTCGGGATGCTTGGCTGCAAATCGCGCTTCAATTTTCTTTTGCAATAAGAAACGGGCATCAGCCGTCTTGTCGCGCATTTCGATATAGTTGCGCAGCGCCAATTCGAGAATGGCATCACCGGCGGGCTTTCTGAGGCGCGTATATTCTTCAAACATACCTGCCCAATCGTCGCCGTATTGATCCATCAATTCATTGAGCACGGTGCAATCTTCGAAACCGCAGTTCATACCTTGTCCGTAAAAAGGAACGATAGCATGTGCGGCATCCCCGATAAGGCAAAGAGAATCTTTATAATGCCATGGGTAAGCTTTCACCATCACCAAACTAGAGGTGGGGTTGGTGTTGAAATCATCAATCAATTCAGGCATGAGCGCCACCGCATCGGGGAAATATTTTTGAAAGAAAGCAGTGACGTCTTCATTCGTTTTCAATTGTTCGAATGAAACAGGGCCGTCGTGGGCGAGGAAAAGGGTACATGTAAAGCTACCATCCGGATTGGGGAGGGCGATCATCATGAATTCTTCGCGTGGCCAAATGTGCAAGCAGTTGGGATCCATCCGATGGGTACCATCCGGCATCGGTGGAATTTCTAATTCTTTATAGCTGTGTGAAAGATATTCTTGCGAATAATTAAATCGATCCAAGCGTTGCATACGACCGCGCACAGCAGAAAAAGCACCATCTGTACCAAAGATGCGATCTACTTTAACATGCACGTTTTCGCCTGTTGAGGCGTGTTTGAAATGGATGGTATTTGTTTTCACATCGATGTCTTCGCAGATGTGATCGAAGTACAGAGAAACATTTTCAAATTCTGCAGCGCAGCGGACTAATGTTTGATTGAGCAATCCTCTCGATACGGAATAAATCGCTTGCCCTTCTTTTCCATATTGCTGATAGGTGAGGTTTCCCTCAACACTGTGCATCATACGGCCGGACATCGGCAGGGCTACTTCCGAAATAGCAGCTTCAATTCCCGCTCCTTTGAGTGCTTTCCAGCCACGATCACTGAGTGCAAGATTGATGGATTTTCCTTGTATAATCTTCACGTTGCGAATGTCAGGACGGCGGTCAAATACATGAACGTCGAATCCGCGTTTGGCGAGATATACAGCCCAGAGACTTCCTACTAGTCCTGCACCTACGATGGCAATTTTTTCTTTTTTCATGGTGGTTTGGATAGATTATAACGGAGAGGAAGTAGTGAAAGATGAGTTAGATTTTTGAGAGCGCCTGATTCAAATCTTCGATGAGGTCTTCGATATCTTCTACACCCACGCTAAGGCGGAGCAATGAATCCACAATGCCGGTTTTTTCACGTTCTTCTTTTGGGATGGAAGCATGGGTCATTGACGCCGGGTGGCTGAGCAATGATTCTACTCCGCCAAGCGATTCGGCAAGCGAAAACACCTCTACACTTTTGGCCAAAGTAGATGCATCATCAAATGAATTTGACTTCAAAGTGAAAGAAATCATGCCACCGAAGTCGAGCATTTGCTTTTTGGCCACGTGATGGTTGGGATGGCTCGGAAAACCTGGCCAGTAGACCTTATCTACTTTGGGGTGATTGGCAAGGAATTCGGCTATGGCTTTGCCATTTGCACAATGTGCTTTCATGCGCAAATGCAGTGTTTTTACTCCACGTAAAACAAGAAAGCTATCCATCGGCCCCGGAGTTGCACCGCATGAGTTGGCAATGAAAGCCAATTGATCATAGAGCTCTTGATTATTGGTCATCAATGCCCCCATAACCACGTCGCTATGTCCACCGAGGTATTTGGTGGCAGAGTGCATCACGATATCGGCGCCCATATCTAAAGGGTTTTGAAGATACGGAGAGGCGAATGTATTGTCGACCATGGATAGGACATTGTGTTTTTTAGCGATACCGACCAACGCTTCAATATCGATGATTTTCATCATCGGATTGGTCGGTGTTTCTAACCAAAGCAAACGTGTGTTGGCATTGATCAATTTTTCAACGGCATCTAAATCGTGCATGTCGACAAAGTGAAATACGATACCGTAGTTAGCGAATACTTTGGTAAACATGCGGTATGTTCCACCGTAGAGATCGTCCGTTGCTATGACTTCTTGCCCAGGGCGAAGCAATTTGATGATCGCGTCAGCCGCGCCCATTCCACTTGAAAAGCACAATCCGTGCTGAGCGTTTTCGAGCGCAGCTAGGCATTTTTCTAATGCAACACGTGTAGGGTTTTTTCCGCGCGCGTAAGCGTATCCTTTATGAACACCTGGCGAATCTTGAACGTAAGTTGATGTTTGAAAAATAGGTGTCATGATGGCACCTGTGGTGGGGTCTGGTTCTTGACCCGCATGAATGGCTTTTGTTCCGAATTTCATTGCTCGGCAGACTTTTGCTTTTGTTCTTTGCGATGTAAAAAATAGGTTCTAACAACGATAACAGAGGTGATGCACAAGAAACCTAAAATGATATATTCCACGTAATGTTCAAGGCCGGGGAAATTTTCTCCTAAAAAATAACCAATAAGGCTGAGAGATGATATCCATAAGGCACCACCTATGAGGTTATAAATCATGAAGTTTTTAAAATCTACTTTAATGACCCCGGCAAGAATAGGCGCGAAGGTGCGGATGATGGGAAGAAATCTTCCAAGAATAA
>JBMOFW010000237.1:0-3855 GCA_049318685.1 Flavobacteriales bacterium | reverse complement strand
AGGTGGAGACCCGCATGAAAGTAGTGACTGACCAATATCTTCATGAAAATGCCACCAATTCCGGGAGCGAAATCAACGACAAATTTCAAACCTTGATTCGTGAGGTAACCAATACCCAAATTCAGGAATTGCGTAAAATCGGTGAAGAAAAATACTTCAATGCTGAAAGTAAATACGTTGTTTATATCGCATACGAAATCAAGAAAAGCGAGATGTATCGCACCATGAAACGCCAAGCAAAACTGGACGCGAAACTAACCGAAGCACAACGAAAAACTATCGAGGAAATCCTCGATGAAGAAATCAAGAAAGCCGAAGAAGCAGCCGAATAATTCGGTTTCACGACTTGGTTATCAAACGGGCAATGATCGAGGCATCTTTGCCCACACATTGAACAATGTACATACCTGGGGCGAGTTGACTGAGGGAAAGTTGAAATGATTTGCCATTTTTTCCCAAGATGATCGAATGGCTACTCACCAATTCACCAGCAATCGAGATTAATCGTACTTCCGCGCCTCCTCCAAAGTCGCCTTTCAAAACAACATTCACTTCATTAAAAGCAGGGATAGGATATACTTCCAACCTGCTTTTTTCATTTGAAGACAAGTCATCTACATTTACCGCGTTGCAACCAAACTGAGTGAACTGAGAAAGTAATTTGACATAAGCCGCTTGCGTATAGATACCGATTTCTGAGACCGTCCATGAATTTTGAGGCCAACCAGTATTCCAGGATCGAAATGACTTTTGAATGGGCTGCCCCAATGGAGGAGTTGAAGATCCGTAATCACATATTGCGTTGAATTCTGTGCTTCCGCAATCGTTTGGGCAACATCCATCAAGCGAATAGGTTGGATTTGCCCCACCGGGAACAAACCCAGGTGCTGGTCCATATGTTGACTCCCCTACTTCATCCCACAGATCGCTTCCATCCGCAAACCAAGCATGATAAATTGAATTTACAGAGCGTTCGGCGCCATATCCATTCATATTGGTTAAATACACCAATCCCATTGGATTAATACCATGAAAATACTGCAACATGGCATATGCGGCTTTTTCATACGATTCTTGATTGTCGTCGTCGATTAAATAATGGACCATATCACCGAACATCAGACCTTGACGAGCCTTTGTCGTGTTGCTACCCCATGTATAGTTGTTGTCTGAGAGGTAAGCCCGATAAGCATCTGTATGATTGATATATGCCAGGAGATTGTCGGCATTATTAGAAGACATCGATGGTTCGAATTTCGCCAGAATATCTGACGCTACATCAGATGTGGCACTTGGACTCGTCGCATATTCAATAAGTGCATTTTGTAACGCATATTCAAACGGATAGGCGAACCACCATTGAATGAGATGCGACTCATCATAATTGGCATCAATAAACTCTTGATAATCCGAATCGCCGGTCAATTCAAACAGATAAATCGAGGCGCAAATTTGTCGTGTAAATGTGCCGTAGCTATCTAGTTCTTGTTCCCCGGAAACGATATTGCCCGTGTTGTAAAAAACAATACCCGGATTCGCATCAGCCCATGCGTAAGCGGCTTGAGCCGCATTCATCAGCTCAGTAGCGAATTCCACTTCACCGGCATCTTGAAATATTTTGGCTCCTTTGGCGAACATAGCCGCTGCAGTGAAACTCGCCGATGTCGTCGCTGGACCGTAGACCCGCTGCCCACCATCTGTGCTTGGCGGACTGGCCGCTTCGTAGTTACTCTTTCCAACAATGCAAAGCACAGAGCCGTTGGGATTCTGCATTTTGAGCAACCAAGTCAATTCATATTTCACTTCATCCAAAATATCCGCTAGTCCATTGCCCGACTCAGGAATATTGAGATTATCTGTCCAAATGGATGGATTCATCGCATAGGCTTCCAACAGGTTGAGCACTGGATCAAAAGCAAAGTTCACATACTTGTTATAATCTCCGGCATCGTGCCAACCACCGGAAAGGTCTTTAGAGGTTGAAGCATCGTTGTTATTGTAAAGGCGACAATCTGTATCTTGAAGACTTCCAGCATGGCACGAATTATCAGCCCATTCAGTGCCGGCAAAGCCCATGATTTTTGGGGCACCGCAACGTTGATAATAAAAAGCTCGCAGTGCTTGACGCATCGGAGCTTCATAAACGCATGGAGAAATTTCAAACACATCGCTTTGCATTTGAAGTTCCACATCCAGAATATAGAATTCCCCTTCTTGATTTAAGGTGGAAAAATCGAACCAATAGACTTTATCACCGCTCTGATCATGAGTTGCACCATTGTTCCATGCTGTAGGTGAACCTTCGTAGACGCTATTACCTGAACTCACCTCGATGACTTGAAATAATGTTCCTGGAGTGTAATTCTGGTCAGCATTAAAGCCTATTTGGGGATCAGCAATAACAGCTATTTTTTCGGCCTCCGGCAAATAACCAAATTGATCTACATGGATTAAATCCGTATGTGTTTGCGCTGAGGCTGATACGCAAAAAGAGAGCGCTGCGAGTAACCACCAACTTTTTTTCATACAAGCAAGTTAGAACAAATTAATTCGAAAATAAAAACGCCTCCACTCCGGGAGGCGTTTTCAATGCTGTAATGGTGAATTCAATTATTGAACAGGTTCCACTTTGATCAATTCGACTTCGAAAATCAAGGTTGAATATGGAGGAATAGAACCGGCGCCACGCGCACCATATGCGAGGTTTTGAGGAATGTACAAAGTGGCTTTTCCGCCTTCTTTGAGCAATTGCAAACCTTCTGTCCATCCTGTAATCACTTGGTTCAAACCGAAAGTGGCTGGCTCACCGCGTTGAACAGAACTATCGAATATCTGGCCATCAATGGTGGTGCCGTGGTAGTGAACAGTAACTTTATCATTCGCATCCGGCGCAAGACCTGTACCTTCTTTTGTCATTTTGTATTGCAAACCGCTAGCTGTAGTCATTACGCCTGGTTTGCTTTTATTTTCTACGAGAAAATCTTCACCAGATTTTTTGGCCTCCGCACTTGCCTTTTCTTTTTCTTTCATCATTTCACCACGGATATAAGTTTCCGCAGCTTCAACATCCATAGTGCCGGTGCTATCCAAATGTTCTTTGATGCCTTTCAAAAACACATCAAAATCAAGACTATCCAAATTACTTTGTTTCAAATTGCTTGCGATAGAAACACCTAACGCGTAAGACAATGAATCATTGCTATTTTCAAGTGTTGCTGCACTTTGGCTTCCGCTCTTGCAGGAAGAAATCATCAATGCTACCGATACGGCAGCTACGAACAAATACTTCATTTTAAGGTAATTAATTGTAATTGCTTTTTTTTGGACTGCGAACATAGTTCGAAGATTTGAATTGACCATCATTTATCTTACGAAAACCAACTCATTTTCAGTACTAACGGACTTTTCAAAGCGATATCCATCCACGTCAAAGTCCCTCAAATGTGCGGGTTTGTCAATTTTATGGTCAATAATAAACCTCGCCATTTTTCCCCGCGCCAATTTTGCATACGTTGAAACGATAGAAAGCTTCTCCCCTTTTTGTTCTTTGAACTCGCAAGTAATGATTTTTCTATCCAATATGTTTAGGTCAATAGCCTTGAAATACTCTGAAGATGCTAGATTAACAAGGGTACCTTTCTGATCGAGATCTCTTTTTAAGTTTTCAGCGAGCTGGGTGTTCCAAAAGGAATAAAGATTTTTATGCGCTTTACTTGGCGAAAAAGGTGTTCCCATCATCAAACGATATGCTTTGGTTAAATCCATAGGACGAAGGATACCGTACAATCCACTCAAAATACGCACATGATTTTGCGCCCATTTCAATTGGTTGACGTTCAATTCTTCCGCTTTTAA